>JABSRG010000010.1 GCA_013215165.1 Opitutales bacterium
GAGGAACCGTGTGCGTTAATCGCGCTCGCACGGGTCTGTAGGAGTGCAGTCGAGCGATCGGCTGCACGACCTAGACCTTGTAGAATTAGCTTTTTCTATTGGAGCTTGTTGCGGCCTGAGTTGTTATATTGCTTTTGATATGGCCTAATAGTCCAGAGTGTTGCTTGAAATGCACGCCTCGGTGAAGTCGAAATAACCGCTGTCTACATGCAGTTCAGAAAAATATTCAAACAGCTCGAAGTGTATCAGCGTATTTTGAGGCAGCGTGTGAGCCCCAGAGCTTGGATCTTTGTATCCAGGCTCAAGAGACGACTTGTTTTTACGCGCAAGAATGAGTCGCCCACTGTTCTGATTGATCTAAAGAGGACGCTTGCAGACTCGGATGCAGGCCGAGATGTCGCCTTGATATTCTACTATTTTAAGATGTCAGGATTCGAGATTGTTGTAGCACCCAATCACCACTTTCTCGCGTCATTCAGGAACAAACGCTACAAGAAAGTACTGCTCGTCGACCCCATTTTCTCAATCATTCCCAAAAATCTTAGATTATTAAAAGTAGATATTTGGATCCGCGATCATCCATCGCGACTCAATATCAAAGCTAAAAAGCTGATTGAGCTCAATTACGAAGCGCGGCAACCCAAGCGAGGGGACGAAGTCGCGATGCCTTACCGCATTCACCCCGAGAACTTGATGAATGGAGGTTTTGGGTCTGTAAACAAAGCTCGCGACCAGCAGCGTTCATGGAGACTCTTTTTTGCAGGGAACTGCGATCCAAAGAAATACGACAAAACGGAGTTCTTAGGACCGCATGGTACGTTGACGCGTGTCGCACTTATCTCATCCATCAAGGGATTCTATGGACCTAAGCTTACGCACTTCGTTGATCCGAATACCCCGACTCAAGGAGTAAAAAAAGGTTTCACCACAGTGGATTTTAAGAAGCACCCCGTTGCGAATGAACAGTGGCTACAGACGCTCGCCCGCGCTGAGTTTTTCGTCGCTGCCCCAGGTGTGCACATGCCTATGAGTCATAACGTGGTTGAATCCATGTCGGTCGGCACCATACCCCTTCTCGAATACCCAAACTACTTCGATCCACCCTTGCGGCACCAAGTCAATTGTATCGCTTTTCATGGTATCGATGGCCTCCATGAGAGCTTGATGCTTTTGGATCGCCTAGGGGCTGAGGAGATCAAAGAAATGCGACAAAACGTGATCAGGTATTTTTAGACTTACCTCAGCCCAAACGCAGCCATTAACTTAATTTGGAAAAATCCAAGAGAACATTTTACTCTGATGTGGAATTCTCACCGGACGCCGGTAACGAAATTAAATCAATAGGATCGGGTGCGACATTTATAGTTTGTTGATTCCCTGTGCTTCTGGCTACGGTAATGGTTTTTGCGATGGAATTGAGAATCACTCAATATGGAGAGCCGGTCCTGCGGGAGAAAGGCGAGAAGGTCACCGAATTTGGTCCAAAGTTGAAGCAGTTGGCTGATGATATGGTAGAGACGATGCACGCGGCGGATGGGATTGGCCTGGCAGCTCAGCAAATCGGAAAAGCCCTTCAGTTTTGCGTAGTCGATGTTCACTTCCCGGAAAATCCTCCCGAGTATTTCTATGAGTTGGATGGGAAGCGCATTCCCTTTGATATGTTCATGCCGATGGCCTTGGCGAACCCACAGGTGGAAGAGATTCCAATGACTCACTCAGACTACGACGAAGGCTGCCTTTCATTTCCCGATATGCGTGGGGTTGTAAAGCGGCCGGATCGCGTTCGGGTCAGCTATCAAGATATCGATGGCAATCCTCATGTGCTCGAGTGTGAAGGCATTCTGGCTCGGTGTATCCAGCATGAAGTCGATCACCTCAACGGGGTCCTCTTTATCGACCAAATGGAGCGTAAGGCATTGGGTAAGCTTGAAAAAAAGCTCAAACGTCTAAAGCGCGAAACACGAGATTGGTTAAAGACGAACGGCTGAGCAGTGTATGGTTTTCTCGATCATCTGACAAACTTCATTTTTGGTCCGCGAATGGACGCTAATTTTTTGGATGTTGGGCTTCACTGTTGAAGCCGGGGGGTAGACTGGTGGGTTGGTATTAGATCACCAAGTTTCCGAAGCCGACCTGTGTAGATCCGAGTGATCCGTGGGTCAGTGAAAATTTGAGTGCCTATGGGATGACTTTTAACCGTGTTTGAGGCCGTTCGTCGTAGATTTAAAAAAATCAAATTCCTTGATGATATTGAGTTGCATTAGCAAAAAGATCCTATCATCAAAGAAATATGTTTAGCTTGTCCGCTATAGCTGAGAGTCGAACGGCCTTATCTTTTAGGCCTAGACCGGCTCAATCCGTTTTCCACTAGGGTGAGGAAATTAATCGTTCGGTTGGTATGGAACGTAGGCAGTGTTGGGAGGCCATGCTTGCCCCGTAGCCGCCAGCATTGATTAGGGCAAGTTGCTCTCCTTCTCGAATCGGGGGTAATGGAATGTCCCTGTAGAAGATGTCTAGGGCTTCATTTATATTCCCGGAAAGGGTGACACGTTCCCAGCTAGATCCTGGAATCGAGGGCTCGATCAGTGGGATGGGTTCTAGGGGTAAATGGTAGAATGCGGGTTCCATGTGGGCATTGAATCCAGTGTCGAGGCCAACGAAGAGGGTCTCCTTCTTGCGTTCCACCATAGTTACGGTAGCCAAAAGGACTCCACTGTCTTTAACAATATAGTCACCCGGTTCGAAGTATATGGGGCAGTTGACAGCGTCATGGAATGGTTTGATCAATTGAGCCCAGGCATCCAAATCAAGTGATGCATCAACGCTGTCTAATGGGATTCCCAAACCACCTCCCAGATTGACGTATGCCAGATCAGAAACCTGCTCTGCAAAGTTGAGCACGCGCTTCAAGACTTCGGGCAGGCGAGAAAGATCGGTGAACCCGCACCCAGCATGACAGTGGATCCCATTGATCTTGAGCCCGAAAGAATCAGCAATCTCCAGGGCCTCCTCCCATTGACTGGCATATATGCCGAATTTAGTTTCTTCTTCACTGGCATATTGAAGCTGCTCGTTGTCTCGATAGCCGATACTGGTTTCTGGATTGATCCGTAGGCCGACGCCTGTTCCGGGGCACCGTTGACCCCAGCGTCGCAGAGCGCTGAGTGAATCGAGATTAATGGTCAATTCGGGTAGACTGGAAATATAATCGAGATCGCGTTCGGAGAGGGCGGTGGCAGTGAAGGATATCTCGCTTGGGTCAAAGCCGCACTCCAGCGCCCGTTCTACCTCTCCAGGGGAGCAAGCATCAATGCCGCACTGTTCGCTGTGCTTTAACAGGCGGAGTATATCAGGGAAACGGTTACTCTTCATCGCATAGAAAATGCGATGATCGATCTCGTGCTGACTGAGCGTTCTATCAAGACGAGCGAGGTTAGAAAGGATGCGCTCTCCCGAATATACATACTGGGGTGTCGAATCGACGCTACATATCTGAGTGAGGTCTAGGTATGACAAGTGCAACGTTCCATCGACATAACGCAGGTCGGAGCGTTGCCACCAAGTGTTTGCACGATCCATGGCTCAGTGTTCGAATAATTGAGGCACCAGGCCTGCCGCTTCCACGTCTCCGCTCATGATGATCTTTCCGTCGGACACCGCTTTACCCGGATTGGTCTTTCCTTCGATAATCTCTCTTAACGTAGAGTAACGAAAACTTAATGATGTGTCGGCAGGTTCGTCGGCAGCGACTGCCATACACTTCCCTGAGTGAAAATCCAAGATATAAGACTGATCGGTGCAATCGAGGATGGACAGCTTTACCGTCCGCGCCTGACGGCTTCCGTTTTGGCTAAAAGCAGAAAGGCGGATAGGGAGCATTTGGCCAAATAACCTCTCGAGCTCCTGACCAACGACCTTTGCTTCTTCGGATCCCGGCTGATCGATTCTAGCTGCCATGGGAAGCGACCGACTATTCCAATGTGCGTCTATAGTCTCGTAATCGAGTTGGCCTAGCAGCGCATTCACTTTTCGTTCGGTGGTACGCTCTATTTTGTCACGTGGGACAAAGCGCCCTTTTCCGAGATTTTCGGTCTCGATTCCGGTGGTGAATTGTACCTTTGCGTCCCCGGCTCCAAACTGGTGGTCGTTGGAAAATGTTGCCTCGATAATATTATCTGGAAATTCGAGCCCTAAGAACTCGAACAATTGAGGGAGCACATGCTGGGGCTCAGTGACCAGCCTTTCATAGCAGAGTATGTGGGTTTGCTCACTGTATTCCTCATGAAAATCAAGCAGCTTGGATGTTTCTATCTCCCAAAAATGTGCGAGGCTATCGACATGATTGGCTGAATCGTTCACCTTGATTCCGATCTCTTCCCATCCGTAGCGAGCGACTTCGAGCGCAGAGTGAATGAAGTCCATGCAGTGCCGGTAGAGCACGACGAATTTGGCATCCGGAAACAGTTTTTTCAGAAAATCGGTGTCATAGAGGGATGTCACCGACTTGTCGCACCATATGCGTTTGCCACTGCGTTGGGTATGTCGCCCCATGATGGTGTTGAGTGATTCTCTTACTTGGCTGATGATCTCTTCATTGAAATCATCGAGAGACGCCTCAGGTAGTGCGTTTCGTTCGGTAACACTGAGCGTCTGGTGCATCGCGACCCCGTAGATCAATAGATGAGCCTCGGGTGGGCAGGCTATTTCGGGATGCGCGTTCATAATAATGCGCAACAGTGTGGAGCCAGATTTCGGGTGGCAGAGGATAAAGATCGGCTGCTCCATCGGGTCAGTCTCGGATTAGGGGCTGAGTGTTGATGCAGAGAGGCGAGCTACCATGTGTTGAATGACTTCGTCGGTCATCGACTGTATGAAGAAGTGATCTCCTTCGAATACCTGATAGTCAAAAGACTGGGTCGTGAAGTTCTTCCAAGCATGGATTTTTTCAGATTGAGTCCAATCGTCATCGATCCCGTCCAGCACACTGATGGGACATTCCAGTGCTGTAGACGCCTCAAAATCGTATTTCTCCAACAGAGCGAAGTCTGCTTTGAGGATGGGAACGAAGATCTCGAGGAGCTCTGGTGAGTTTTTCACTGAGTCCGGGATAGCCCCAAACATGTGATTTATTTTCTCAATAAATTCCGCGTCGCTCAGCGCATCCATGTCACCGAGTTTCCAAGGGAAATTCGGCGCGTTGCGCCCCGAGACAAACAGGTGTTGAGGGCCGGGGAGTCCCTGGTCCCTCAAGGCGCAGAGAAATTCATAGGCAATGACAGCGCCCATGCTATGTCCGTAGAGTGCCCACGGCTTGCTCGCTACGGGTGCCAAGGCCTCAGCCAAATCGTTCGCCAAACGTTTGACATCACGATAAAGCGGTTCGCCCAACCGGCTTTCGTGTCCCGGGAGCATGATCGGCGCGAGTTGGATGCCATGCACTGCTAGCGGCTTGGCCCATTTGTAGAATATGGTGGCCCCAGAACCTGCATAGGGTAGGGTGAGCAGATTGAGCCGGGCGTTAGTTACCGGCTGCGGAATGGCTAGCCACTTATCTACAGGTGACATATCCAAAGGAAGTCTATGGCCGAAATTAAGCTCCCTGCTCGGCCATCGCTTTACGTAGGCTAAGTGGGCGCATATCGGTCCAATTCTCTTTTATATATGCCAAGCAGGTCGCCTTATCTCCAGTGGGGCCCACAGCCTTCCATCCGTTCGGGATCTCTTTGAAGTCTGGCCAAATCGAGTATTGTTCCTCGTGATTGATAACAACGCGGTAGGTAAAAGTGTCTTCCGTATCCATAGATTTCTTCAGTAGTTTCGCTAAATCGCAGGCAAAAAAGGCTTCATTGTCATGTCAAAAAGAAAGCTACGGCATTCAACGATAAGACGTTGTAGTCTGACGCTCGATCGGCTTTCTAAGATTCAGAAGGGGATACTGGTAATTTGGTCTCCACTCGCAAAAAGGGAGTGTCGCTATTTTTTATGATGTAACGGCGGTTTTTCGGAGAGAAGGGGGTTCCCCTACTTTAACCCAGATTATGCTGCCTATTGAATCGTCCGGTTTTATAAACTGGAAATTGATTTGAACACTTCTTGTAACTGGCTGACTACTGAACGCGACGTGTCTACTTACTAGACAACCTTTCCATGAAAGAACTGATTGAAAATGCAGGTATCTTTGCCTGGCCCCTCGGACTCTGTTCAGTCCTCGCCATCTACATCATACTTGAGCGTCTGTTGGCTCTCAGGCCAGGGAGGATTATCCAGAGGAACGTGGTGCAACATTACATCGACGGAAATTTGGAGTCGATCCCGAGTGAAACACTCACTGTCTCAGGGAGAATTGCCAGTTTTTTCCGCACGAACAAGCCAGATGCCGAAGGGATCAAGGCCTATGCGCGGCTGGAAGTCGCGCGCATGGAACGCGGGATGTTTGTCCTAGATGTCGTTATTGGGGCGGCGCCCCTTCTTGGGCTTTTGGGAACAGTAACAGGACTGGTGCGTGTATTTGAAAACGTAAATGTGGATACTGGTTTGCCCGATCCGACGGGCTTTGTTCAGGGAGTCGCGCTAGCGTTGACTACCACGATCCTTGGTCTTTCGGTCGCCATACCCGCGCTGATCGGCAATGCTTTCCTGCACCGGCGCATAGATATTTTGTCGGCCCGACTGGAAGTGGGTGTCGAGCGCCTCATTGATTTGGCGAACCAACGTGAAAAGCAACCGGAAGACAGCTAAGCATGGGCCTGGAAACGAGTTTGCGGCCGCGTCGCCGTCGATCGAGTCAGATCAACCTAGTGCCTATGGTAGACGTACTTATGGTGTTGTTATTTTTCTTCCTCCTCTCGATGCAGTTTGGAGATCTGAGAGCCCTCAACATTTCTCTTCCGAACATTGAGACTGCCGGGGAGAATACGGTGACGGATACGATGATCATTCAGATGGATCTAGAGGAACAGATTTATTTGAATAATGAACCTGTTACTGAGGAATTCCTCATTGCCGCAGTCACGGCCCAGGCCGGAATCAATTCCGAAACGCCTGTCTTATTGGCGATGGACGAGGAGATTTCCATCAAAGACTTGACTCGGATCATCGACATCTGCCGCGCCAATGGCCTGCAACGCGTACGATTGCAATCCGAGTAAAATATCTTATCTGATTTCTCAGTTTTCTGAATTATAGGAGTGGCACGCTTCGTCGTGATCCATGATCGAAACTAGCTCAGACGACGAAATCAACTAAACTCATCCATGCGCATCACTCCAAAAAAGAGCGTCATCGCTTCCGATGACACTCTTTTGATTACGGGGGTTGTAGATAGTAAATTCTTAGAAGGTATAGCCGAGTTGAACCGCTATGGTCGTAGTTTCTTCCTCAATTCCAAAAGCCTGGAAAATGTCCGGAACTGAAGAGTTATACTGACGATCATATTTTAGCCCAATGGATGTATTTTGAGTGATCGGAGTAGAAATGCCGAAGCTCAAGATGTAATCGTAGATGTCTTGGTCATCCACATCTACTGCATAATAGAAGGTGTGGGTAATGTTGATGAAAGGGAGTGGCTGTGCAGTGAACTGCTCGAAGAAGCCAATTTTGGTCGAATCTTCACTGGGAATGGAAATACCAGACAGGTCGAGGTATTCACGCTCCTCGTAATTGAGTCCCAGACTGAACTGCCATTGATACTTAGGCGTCCGTAGGAAATAATAGCCGATTCCCGCAATGCCATCGATTTAAGCTTCGAGGCGCTGAATGCGGTCTTGATGCCAGCTTGCCTGCAGATGAAGGAACCAACGACCATCACCGGCGAAATACCATTTATACCAACCCCCGTGGCGCTGATTGTCAGTGTTCTTCACGTCGTTGGATTCGCCGTAATTATAGTTGGAATAGATCTGCCATTCCTGAGTTTCGAGTGTCTGTCCCAGCGTAAATGCGAATGCGTAATTTTCGGCGTCAGCCGTTCCTTCTAGGCTTGAGATGCCGAGGGTGACACTTCCCGCCATATTATCGGGCATACGTGTCAAAGAGCGTAGCCAACCCTTTGGCTTTTCCGGTGCGGCTTGGCCCGTGATTGCGGATTGCATGGTCGCAGGTTCAGCCTGAGGAGCAGCTGTCTCCTCAGCGACTGCCTCCGCGGTCTTAACCGTGGCCTTGTCTTCAGGAACCATAATCGTCCCGAGCATATCGGACTCAAATTCGATTTTTCCATCCGTGGTCTGGACATATTTACCGGTGAGGGTGTCACCGTTGCTCATGACAAGTATGTCTTGAGCTGCCAGAATCGATGTGCCCAAGAGGGCAACCGCGATAGATAGGCCGATGCGACGGCTTAGGGTTGGCAGTGAGGATATCATAGCTGTAGCGTGTTTGTTTGTTGTTCAGACGTCGCTAAGTTTTGCTTGAAACAACGTCTAGCAGCGCGTCTTGACCTCATAACGGCTACGCGTCAAGGCGGTAAAGGCATGATGCTTTGTCATGCTCTTTTGGATATGTGTTTTATGCCCAATTATTCAGAGTAATGCTACCACCGTGCCTTCAACAAAATCGGCGGAGACGCCCTCAAGGCGGACTTGTGCCATTTTGTTTTTGAGGTCACGGCTGTCTTTGGCGACAACGCGGATATAATTATCCGTATAGCCTGGCCATGTGTCCTCGCGCGGGTTCTCAAAGAGCACTGGCAGCGTTTGGCCTACATGAGCGCTATAGTAGTCGTGTCGCTTTTTCGCGCTGAGTCTTCTCAAGTGTGCTGATCTTCGATTACGCTCTTGGGTGGGGACTTGCTCGCTCTGAGGAATGGGCCCGGCTCGAGTGCCATCCCGTTCCGAAAAAGTAAAGACGTGGCAGTAGGCGAAAGGATTATTGAGAAATGTCTGACAGGTCTCCTCAAAATGTGCCTCTGTTTCAGTCGGGTAGCCAACGAGGATGTCTGTGCCGATGCAAAGATCTCTTACGCGCGACTCTGCCATGTTGATAAAATCTACATACTCCTGGAGCGAATAGCGCCGCCGCATGTGTGTGAGTACCGCATCACTTCCTGACTGTAGGGGAATGTGTAAATAAGGAAGGACTGCATGCGCCGGGTCGTTCATGCGATCAAAGAGTTTTTCGGGAATCGTGGTGGGCTCGATGGAGCTGATACGGATGCGATTGACACCCGGTATTGCGTCGAGGGCATCCATTAGATCGAGGAAGCTTTTGCCGGAGTTTTCGTAGGTGCCAATATTTACACCCGTAATGACGAGCTCACCCACGCCACGTTCGACGAGCGCTCTGGCTTCCTCCAATACATTAGCAAAGTCTCGGGCGCGGGCTCGGCCTCTGGCCTGAGGTATGATGCAAAATGAGCACACGAAATCACACCCGTCTTGGACCTTTAGGTTGGCGCGCTGCGTGAAGGGTAAATCGCCGACATAGTTTATCGTGAAGTCGGTCCTATCGATCCGGTCCCGCACGATGATGGGTGTCTCAGCCTTTTCCTCGGGTAGATAATCGAGCACGTTGAGTTTGTCCTGATTGCCGATGATGACATCCACTCCCTCGATCTGTGAAATAGCCTTGTAACCCATTTGGGAGTAGCATCCGACCACAACGGTGCGCGCTTTGGGGTTGCGCCGGATAAACTTACGAATCTCTGCCCGCGATTTACCGTCCGCTTGATTCGTCACCGTGCAAGTATTGATAACGCCCAAATCTGCGGGTTGATCAAAGGGGACGATGCGAAAGCCCGCCAGTTCGAGTTTGTCTCGGATCAGCTTCGTTTCGTATTGGTTCAGACGGCATCCGAGCGTGTGGAGCGCTGCCCGAGGTTGTTCGGCAAGACTATGCATGGGTCGGGCGTGCCATCCATTTGTCAGCCATGCGCACCACAGACTGATCTGCATTCATTTCTGAAACCTTTGCTATGGGCACCCAGCGCAGGTCCAGCGACTCCTCGCTTACAGAAAATGCGGTCGATCCGATTGCCTCAAAGGCAAAACGAATATCGAAGTGAAGGTGAGCTGGCATAGCGCCTTTTTCTGGAAAATTGTGGATGTCGATGTCATAGATCGCTGCGTCCAATGGCTGAATTTCTTGCAAGCCGCTCTCCTCGTAAGCTTCGCGCAGCGCCGCCTCCATCACGTCGGACTCTCCATCAACATGGCCGCCGAGCTGAAGCCATTTGTCGAGCTTGCGGTGATGTGTTAGAAGAATGTGCTGATGAGAGGGATCCAGTAACCAGCAACTCCCTGTAATGTGTCCGGGAAGGGTGGTGCGCTCAAAACAATCGGGTGTCGCCTTTACGAATTCGAGCGTGCGTTGACAGGATTCACGGTCTTCATCGCGAAAGGGCTCGTAGGCTTCTAGAAGTTGGATGATGTGTGTGCGGTGCATGCAGGCGTTTCTCGATAATGGGAGAATAAAGGCATCACCCATCTCGCTGCGATTCGCAAGCAACTATAGCGAAGTTGATGTGTCCTGGATCAGCCGTTTGCCCAATGTCGCCACAGATGCATCTGCATAGCCGAGATTCTCGTAGAACTCGATGACCTCCTCATTATCCTTTCGAACCATGAGTTGGATTTTCGGGCAACCTATGGCAATCAATCGCTCTTCACAGGCTTGCATCAATCGTCTGGCAATCCCTTGCCGCCGAAATGGGGTCGCTACGGCCAGGTAATATACCCAGCCCCGGTGGCCATCATAACCAGCCATAGCACTCGCGATGATTTCCCCATTCTGTTCCATCACCAAGAACAACTCAGGCCGCTCAGAAAGTTTTCGCTGAATATCTCTATAAGGGTCATTCCAAGGTCATACCAGGTCGCATTCATTCCAAAGCGCGATGACTGCCTCGGTGTCGTTTTCTTCAAATATCCTTAATTTCATAGGGCTGGCTCACTCAAAGGGTAAAAGTGTGTAGCTGTGAGCCTTTCATGAACGCTGCAAGTTTTTCTCTAACGTAAAGACATGGTGTTTTTCAGAAATACGTGCACGGGCTTCCTCCAACCAGGAATCGAAGTGGTCTTTGTGCCATTGCTTGGTGTAGTCGCTCCAGCGCTCGATGAAGTGTGCCGTATTCGCGTCTTCGCTGTCTTTTCTACCGGGGCTTTGGCTGATGTGATGATAGACAATGCTTGACGATGAGCATGCTGTTTTAGCACCCAAGTCTCTATCAGCCCGCAGGCAGAAATCGTCGTCTTCGAAGCCATTCACAAACACTTCATCGAAGCCATTGAGTTGTTCAAAGGTCGATTTCTCCAGCATCCAGCAAGCGGCGGTGATGGTGGGGCAGGGCAGGGATGATGGACTGCTGTGTCTTTGATGCCAGTCTGGTAGTAAACGCTTGTCGAGGTGTCGTGGAATCCCGTCTTCGTCGAAATATTTGCCTAAGTGGTCCACTCGTCCGTCGCTGTGCGCGATCTGGGTGTTTCCCAAAATAGCAAGATCATCATCCGATTCAAAAGCGTCGACCAAGGGTTCGAGCCATCCATGGGTAAGGAGCAGGTCGCTATTTAGAAAAACGATGCAGTCGTGGATTGCTGCCTCAACGCCGGTCGCACAGCTCTGTCCGAAGCCTTGATTGGTGTCGTGTCGCAGTAGGCGGATGCCGGTTTGCCCCACGTCGATCAACCAGGCTTTCATCCTTGGGTCGGGGGTCGCGTCGTCGACGAAAATAATCTCTGGGTCTTTGTGGCGCGTGGTGGCTCTTAATGTCAGGAGGAGGTCACGGGTTTCTCGGAAGGCTCCAAAAATGGGGACAATGATAGAGAGCTTGCTCATAAGAGACAGAAATTAGCGCAGGCTCGTCGGCAGACCGCGGTAGCGTTCTTTCTGAGCGTTTAAGAGCATTTCTGCTCGTTGAAATGAGTAGTTTTTACCGAGCTCAAGCACGTCTCTTGTAGCGAGGCTTTCGAGACGGACTGCGGATCGTTCGTTGAGCATGAAACCGTTGAGGTTGCCCGCCATGGAAAACACCATGTCTCCGCGCTTTGGATCAAAGTCTCCAAAGAGGCTGGATAGAATGCGTGAGTTCATTTCAAGCACTTGACTCGTCTGTGCAGATACGCGGTAGGGAGATTCTCCGTAGTAGCCGTTGGGCGGATGGACAAGGGTTGCTTTGTCAAAGCGGAATGGATCGGGCGAGAGGCGTACTGCTCCTGTTTGCCGGGGAACAGCATAGGTATCAGGAAGGCGAATTCTGATGATGCGTGGGTCGATTACCAAAAATTCGACCATCGTCGGGGTATAGCTATCGCCGTTGCGGCTTTCGATGGTGAGCTCGAGAGTGAGCGGCATGCCTCGATTACTCGAAGGATCAAGGGGCGTGCCTTGAGCGTTAAATAAAGCAAAGACACCCTCATCAGTTTGGAGACGTAGTGCGATGGTTTCCTCATCTCGGCTGCGGGTGCCGAAGACGCCTGTGAATACGGAAGACCACTTTAGCGCGAGTCGGTTCTCTTGGTAGCGGTTAAAAATATTGGCGGGTGAGAGCGGTTGGCTCTGCTGGATTTCTTCTTTAATTTGCTGGGATGATTGAGCGAGTGCGCCCACATTTTCGGTGAGTCGCTCGGTCTGCTTCTGTAGCTGTCGTTTTTCGATCTGTGCTGTCTCCAATTGAATTTGGGTGTTCTCTAGGTTGGTAGTCAGGAGCTGTTTTTCTGCGGCGGTTACTCTGAGTTCAGCCTGAGTTTCAAGTAAGTTGTCTCGTGTGGCTTGTTCGCGCTCGGCCATAGCAGCTTTTTCACGTTCTAGTTCGGCTAGTGCCTCCTGTTGATCTAGCAAAGATGTTTCGGCCTGGCGGAGACGCTCTAGGGTAATCAGGTTGCTCTCTTGGTTCGCATTCAATTCTGAGCGCAACTGGGTGGCGATTTGCTCGGATTGCTCAAGTTGTGTCTCCGCGCGTTCTACTTCGACGATAGCTGCTTTGCGAGCTAAGGCTGCTTGCTCGGCCAAGGCGCGGGCTTGTTCCAGCTCAGCTTCTTTTGCTGTGATCGCTTCTTGTGAAGCAGCGAGAGCCTCTGCTTGCTGCGCCAGCTCTTCTTGTCTGCTGCGCAGGCTCTCCTCAAGGGATTCGGTGTTATTTTGAGTCTCCTCCAAGCTCATTTCGAGCAGCTCTAAGAGTTCTGCGGTCGCGCTTTCTTCCGCTACTTGGGTGTTGTCGTCTATGACTGTTTCTACGGGTTCGGACTGATCGAAGCGAGCGAGGGCCAACATGCTCAGGAGCAGGAAGTCACAGATGACGAGGAGGATACTTCGATTCATTACGCGTGTGCCCGGGTCAGCCGCGTTCCATCAAAAGCCGCCGTTTCATAGGCCGGACGTGGAATACTTTCAAAACCGCAACGAATAAAATACCAAACAGAGTCGAGGCATACGCAGCCATAAGGCTCGCTTCAACAATACCCAGTGATATGAGAATGAGAGAGAGCACCGTGCCGCTCAAGCCGATGTAGAGTCCGAGATCGAAGAGGTTCTCCTCATTATTTAGTAAGTCTATTTTCAGCTCAGACGTTAGGGGTTGGCGGTTGATGTCACTCACTCGGACGAGGCAAACGACATACACGATGAGTTGAATCAACAAGAAGACTCCAAGGACGAGGAGGGTGACTTGATCAATTGCTCCAGAATTCATGACAGGAGGGCTGATGTTGGCGATGATAGCACTGTTTGAGAAGTTGAGATGAACGGCATCGGCGTCATGTTCCATTTGAGCAAGCAAGGACGGTTCCGTTAAGATCCAGCTACTGAGACAGACTAGGGCACCGCTGGCAATAGAGCCTGCAATGCTTTTTCCCCGTATCTGGTCGTGTTGTCCTAATGCCGCCGAGAAAATGAACAGAGACCCTGCGACGAGAACGCCCGCTAGAGCAAAGAGGCTACCTTTGGCCCATCGTAGCGTCACTGAATCAATCGAAAAGGTAGTTAAGAAGAAATGCTCTATCTTACGCCCAAGACCGGGATATATGTCTGCGAGCCATTCTGGTTTTTCATGAATAGGGACAAATTCTTCTATCAAAAAATCAACGGCTGCCGGACTGACAGAGCCTGCCGTATCGAAAGCCTCCCAGGCACGATCGCCCCAGCGATTCACATAGGCTATATACTCACTAGGTTGATCTGCCATTAGCCAGATCGCGAAAGGTTGGTATGCCGAGCGTCCATCGGAAACGTGGTTTAACGACGTGCTTGCTAGCCATTCCATGTCATTCCAGGTTTCTGCGCGCCTGATCATTTCGCGTAGGGTCGCCCAGTCCAAGCGCTTTGCCAGAGAGGCGATGTTTAGAAATACACTGTCAAGCTCGATTAAGGCCTGGTTGGATTGCTTCTCAATGGCCTGTTCAATCATGGAGCCCAATTCTTCGGTGAGCGTAGTCGGAAGCGCATCGGCTTGGATGAGCAGTGCTATGGTTAGGATCGCGCCCTCAAGCGGTGCTCCTGCTGCCGAGTTGACGGGTGCAAATCTTGGCATGCCGTTCAATGAGCGTGCTCTAAGGATTTCAGCAACCCAGCGATTACGCGACTCTTGAAGCATACGTAGGAGCGTGTCGCGGACGCTGTTTTTCATGATTACGCCTGCAACCCCGTAGCGTGGATGGGAGTCGGTCGGATTGAAATCAGCCGCTTTGATCAAAGAGGCCATATACGGTTCGCCTCCCCCCAACACGCGATATTCGGGGCTGTTCAGATCCAAAGATGTGGACTTTAATCCAAGACCCAAACTCAGCGTTCGAGCTACACCGCTTTTATCACGATCGATCCAGCTATTCGTATAAGTTTTTGAGGTTGGACGGCCCTCTCCGACAAACTCCAATAGTATTGGAGCAATTCCCGTGAAATGAGTGGGGACCTGTGAGCCGATAAAAAGCAGTGTGAGCGAAAGTGGAAAAGCCAGGATGGCGATCACAGTAGCTATCAGTGCTTTCATAAATCGGGACTGAATCAAAACCGCCCCTGTTTGTAAACGCGGAGATTATATCTTTGGAGGATTGATGACGGACGAGATAGGTGTGACATCCTCAGAAGTGAAGACAGTGTCACAGTGTGCGGTGTGACATGGTGGCTCACTCTGTCCCGCTTTATTCCCTGAATTCAGGCAGGCGACAGCGTTCTCAAATTTTATGAAATTTGTAAGTCGTTTTTATTTAAAAAATTATGAGTCCATCGTGTTCGTTGGCAAAATGAATGCACTCAGCGTGGCGAATGAGCAAAATCATAGGTATCGATTTAGGAACGACAAATTCGTGCATGGCTGTCATGGAAAGTGGCGAGGTCACCGTAATCCCAAATTCAGAGGGTGCACGCACGACTCCGTCCGTAGTCGCTTTCTCCAAGTCAGGCGAGCGTCTGGTGGGCCAATCGGCTAAACGCCAAGCGGTCACTAATCCCCACAACACCATTTTTTCAGCAAAGCGCCTCATCGGTCGTAAAAGTACTGAGGTTCAGGAGGAGGCATCCAACCTCCCTTACAAAATCGTAGACGGAAAAAATGGCGATGCTTACATTGAATGCCAAGTAGGTGATGAGACGCAGTCTTTTGCGCCTGAGCAGATTTCATCGATGATCCTGGGTAAATTGAAGTCCGATGCCGAAGATTATCTTGGCGAAACAGTGACTCAGGCTGTTATCACGGTCCCTGCCTATTTTAACGATGCTCAGCGCCAAGCCACTAAAGATGCTGGTGCTATTGCGGGTCTTGAAGTGCTCCGTATCATCAACGAGCCGACTGCGGCTTCTCTTGCCTACGGTTTAGATAAGAAGGGTGAAAGCACGATTGCGGTGTATGACCTTGGAGGTGGGACCTTTGACGTCTCTATCTTAGATATCGCTGACGGTGTCTTCGAAGTGAAGGCGACCAATGGCGACACACACCTCGGTGGTGATAATTGGGACGAAGCCATCATCAATTGGCTTGTTGCTGAATTTAAGAAGGAAAATGAGATCGACCTGCGCCAAGACCCGATGGCTTTGCAACGCCTCAAAGAGGAAGCAGAGAAAGCTAAGATCGCGCTCTCTTCGGCTCAATCAACTGATATCAATCTTCCTTTCATTACAGCAGACCAGACAGGGCCGAAACACCTCAACGTTCAGCTGAGTCGTCCAAAGCTCGAGCAAATCACCGATACACTTTACGAGCGCACCAAAGTGCCTGTCCGTAAATGTATGGAGGATTCTGAGGTTTCAGCTTCTGACATCGATGAACTTGTTTTGGTCGGTGGCATGACCCGTTCTCCGAAGGTAACCGAGATTGCTCGCGAGCTGACTGGCAAAGATCCGCATAAAGGCGTCAACCCCGACGAAGTGGTTGCCATCGGTGCTGCCATACAAGGTGCTGTTCTCGCTGGAGATGAAGGGGTGGGCGATGTCCTCCTTCTTGATGTGACACCTTTGACCCTCGGTATTGAGACTGCGGGTGGCGTCTCGACACCGATGATCGATCGCAATACGACGATCCCAACTAAGAAGAGCCAAGTCTTCTCGACTTATGCGGACAATCAAACTGCGGTCGACATCAAAGTCCTCCAGGGTGAGCGTTCCATGGCTAAGGATAATAAGACCTTGGGTAATTTCCGTCTCGACGGTATCAAGCCTGCACCACGTGGCTTGCCTCAGATCGAGGTGATTTTCGACATCGACTCTAACGGCATCCTTCACGTCACCGCAAAAGATCAAGAAACCGGTAAGGATCAAAAGATCACAATCAGCAATTCTTCAGGTCTAGACAAGGACGAGGTCGAGCGACTTAAAAAGGAGGCAGAGATGCATGCCGAAGAGGACAAGCAAGCCAAGGAGTCTGTTGAGTCTCGCAACCAATTGGACAACATGGTCTATCAGACTCAGAAGCAACTTGATGAGCTCGGAGATAAAGCCCCGGAAGAGGTGAAGGGCGAGATCCAAGGTGTGATTGATGAGGCCAAGAAAGTTCTCGAGAAATCAGACGCTTCGGCAGACGAGATCAAGACCGCGAACGACGCCATCATGGCGGCGCTCCAAAAGCTTGCTCAAGCTGCTCCAGCTCCAGATACCGCCGGAGATGCTCAGCCGGGACCCGAAGCTGCCGCGTCAGCGCAGTCTGAGCCGAAGCAGGCAGAGGGCGACGTCGTCGATGCAGACTTCGAAGTCGTCGACGAGGACAAGAAATAGACTTTAAACCCAGGGGGGAAGCGGTTGATGCCGTCGAACCTCTGGGTTTTTTCATACATTCAACCCATAAACCAACCCACATACACATATGACAACAGTCGCTGTTAACATCAAACCACTCGGTGACCGCGTCCTCGTAAAAGCAATCGAGGAAGACGAGCAAATCCGCGGAGGGATCATCATTCCCGACGCTGCCAAGGAAAAGTCTCAGGAAGCTGAGGTAGTCTCGCTTGGAACAGGTCGCAAAAACGACGATGGCTCTGAAGTCCCCTTCGAAGTCAGCGTTGGAGACAAAGTGCTCGTCAGCCAATATGGTGGCAGCAAAGTCAAAGTAGAAGGTATCGAATACACCGTTCTACGCGAAGACGATATCATCGCCATCGTTGGATAATTCTCTCTCAACCCCACAACTTTAAAACACACATAACAAAATTATGGCTAAACAAATTATCTTCGACGAAGTAGCTCGCAAGAAGGTGCTCTCAGGTGTAGAGCAACTCGCTAAGGCTGTTAAGACCACACTCGGACCTAAGGGGCGCAATGTCCTTATCGACAAGAAGTTCGGTAGCCCAAATGTCACTAAGGATGGTGTCACTGTTGCTAAAGAAATCGAACTGGAAGATCCTTATGAAAACATGGGTGCACAAATGGTGCGCGAAGTGGCTTCAAAGACTTCTGACTCTGCAGGTGACGGAACCACCACAGCGACCGTTCTGGCTGAAGGTGTCTACCGCCGCGGCTTGAAGTATGTCTCTGCAGGTGCAAATCCAGTATACCTAAAGCGTGGTATCGATAAGGCAGCAGCAGCGGCCGTTGGTTATTTCGCCTCTGCTTCAAAGGCAGTATCTGAGCGTGAGGAAGTCCGTCAGGTTGCTACAGTTTCTGCAAACTGGGACACTGAGATCGGTGAGATCATTGCTGACGCGATGGACAAAGTTGGCAAGGACGGCACTATCACTGTTGAAGAAGCCAAGTCTATCGAAACGACTCTTGAAGTCGTTGAAGGTATGCAGTTCGACAAGGGTTACCTCTCTCCATACTTCACGACCAATGCGGAGTCTATGGAAGCCGTGCTCGAAGACGCATACATCCTGATCCACGAGAAGAAGATCTCTGCTCTTAACGACATTCTTCCTATCCTTCAAACCGTCGCAAAGGCTGGAAAGCCTCTCCTCGTAATCGCTGAAGACATCGAAGGTGAAGCTCTAGCAGCTCTCGTCGTGAATAAGATCCGTGGCACATTGAATGTCTGCGCAGTCAAGGCTCCTGGCTTCGGCGATCGCCGCAAAGCCATGCTCGAAGATATTGCTATCCTGACGGGCGGTCGTTGCATCACCGAAGACCTCGGCATCAAGCTGGAAAACCTCGACATCTCTGACCTCGGCGTTGCCAAGCGTGCAGTTATCGACAAGGAAAACACCGTCATCGTCGAAGGTGCGGGTTCAGCGTCTGACATCCAAGGTCGTGTAAAGCAGATCCGCAAGCAGATCGAAGAGACATCTTCTGACTATGATCGTGAAAAGCTCCAAGAGCGCTTGGCAAAGCTTGCTGGTGGCGTTGCCGTCATCAACGTGGGTGCTGCGACTGAGCCTGAAATGAAAGAGAAGAAGGCACGCGTAGAAGACGCTCTGCACGCGACACGCGCTGCTGTAGAGGAAGGTATCCTTCCTGGTGGGGGTGTAGCCCTCCTCCGTTCTGCCTTTGCCATCGACGAAGTAGTCGAAGCTCTCGAAGGTGACGAAAAGCTCGGTGCTCAAATCGTGCGCAGCGCGATCGAGTCTCCTCTGCGTCAGCTGTGTGAAAACGCCGGAGTTGAAGGATCACTCGTAGTATCCGAAGTCCTCAAGAAGGATGGCAGCGAAGGCTACAATGTCGCTACGGACACTTATGAAGACCTCGTTAAGGCTGGTGTTGTAGACCCTGCAAAGGTAACGCGCTCTGCGCTGCAAAATGCGGCTTCTGTTTCTGGCCTGCTCCTCACCACTGAGTGCATGATCACCGATATTCCTGAAGAGGAAAAGCCTGCGGCTCCAGGTGGAGACATGGGCGGCATGGGTGGCATGGGCGGCATGATGTAATGCCAGCTAATTGTTGAACCTATTAGTTTTATTGAGGCTCCAGTCGTTTACGCGGCTGTAGCTTTTTTTGTCGATCAGGCTGATTGATCACCGAAATGGCCATGAGCATGGGTGTCCAGAACGACAATCCCTGCGGCGAACCCGTGAGCGAGATTGATCAGTAGTGATCAAATAATGATTGCAATTCATATGCTGCTCATTTTCATGACTTTATGGAATTGAAAGGAAAAGGGAAAAAGCCCAATATTTTGTGGATATGCACGGATTCTCAACGATGGGACACATTGGGCTGTTATGGAAACACGTTTGTGCGCACCCCAAATATTGACCGCTTAGCCCAACAAGGCGTGCTGTTCGAAAATGCATTTGTTCAAAATCCGCTCTGTAGCCCAAGTCGCGGTTCTTTTCTCACTGGGCGTTATCCATCAACGACTCGCTTGACGCGCAATGGTCAAGAGTGTCCAGAAGACATTGTTACGCTGCCAAAGATGCTCCGTGATCAGGCCGACTACGTGTGTGGATTGTCAGGTAAGCTTCATCTAAGCAATTGTGACGCGCGCCTCAAGTTAGGCGAAGAATGGTGGCGATACGACTCCGCTCATTTTTTTAAAGGCGTGGAGAAACGAATTGATTACGGCTATGATGTTTTTCATTGGGATCATTCATCCCGTGTCGACGATCCGAGTAGCGCCTACACTCAATGGCTTCGGGACAAGGGCCAGTTTTTGAGCTACGAAGAGTCCGAGCATTCTCCACTTTTAGTAAAGGGTCTCCCTGAAGATCTGCACCAGACGACTTGGTGTGTGGAAAAAGCGATCCAATTTATAAATGGTTACAGTGCGCGTCCCCATCCCTGGTTGTTTTCAGTGAATATTTTTGATCCGCACTTCCAACTCGATCCGCCTGAAGACGCTCTAGAGCGGTATCTTGATATCCTGGATGACATACCTCTGCCTGACTACAGAGAAGGTGAGTTGGAAAATAAGCCTTCACACCAAAAGCCCGCCGGTAAGAAAGGGACCAAAGTTTCGTCCCTAAATCGTTCAGATAAAGAAAATCGCCTGTGTCGGGCCGCTTATTGGGCGATGTGTGATGTCATTGATCGTCAGGTCGGCAGACTTTTGGAGGCCCTTGAAAAATCAGGAGAGGCAGAAAACACGATTGTTATTTTCACTTCCGACCATGGTGAGATGCTAGGAGACCATGGGCGCTACGTAAAAGGACCGTTTTTATACGAAGGCGCAATTAAGGTGCCCTTGATTATTTCATGGCCGGGTAAAATCCGTGAGGGCTATCGGGCAAAGGGCTTGGTTGAAGCGACCGATATTGCTCCCACATTGCTCGAGGCAGCCGGTGAGCCGAGAAATCCAGGGATGCAGGGCCAGTCGTTACTACCCGTTCTCATGGGAGATCAGGATGGGGATCATATACGCGATTCAGTGTATTGCGAATATCGTAATTCTAACCCTAAGCCTCCTGTTTCACTCAGTATGGTGCGTACTGAAACACACAAGCTGGTGGTTACCCATGAGACTGGAGAGGGCGAGCTCTATGACCTGCAACACGATCCGAAAGAGTTTACAAACTTATGGGAAGACCCCCAAGCTGCAGAAACCAAGAGTCAGCTGTTGCTTAAATTGAGTGACCGTATTGCTGCCTGTTCAGATCCGTTGCCGCCGCGAGTGGGGATCTACTAATCGATATAACCGTTCGGAAGTAAGTCGTAAACCGATTTGCGGTCCAGCTTACTCTTGATCGGCCGGAGTACCCCTGTGGTATGGCATCTGCTTGGGGTGGTCTTTTGATCAATCGATCGACCACAAACAATATGATGCAAACTACACAACTACACTCAAAATCCTGGAAGCCAATGGTGTTTGCCGCAGCAGCGGCGACCTCAAGCTTCCTGTCTGCACAAGAGGCTGAGGAAGACCTTCCGGTCTTGGAGGCGTTTATTGCGGAACAGACTGCTAATGAACCTGTGGATTCTCTTTTGCCTACCGATCAGGTGGTCAGTGGAGCGTTCATGGAGGGGATGAGCCTATTCGAGACACCTCGAGCTGTATCAGTTCTTAGTCCCGAATTACTTGATCAGTTCGGGATAGCTGACTTCAACGATCTCGCAAAATTTGGTGCATCGACTGAGCGTGTGAATTTTTATGGTATCGCTGGTGCGCCGGTGATTCGCGGATGGCAAGGTGGTATCTATTACAATGGTATGCTGCGCGCATTCCAGCGGAACGAAATGCCCACATCGTTTGGAGCTCTCGACGCGATGGAGATCGTTAAAGGTCCGGCACCAGCGCACCTCATGCCTGCCCACGTGGGTGGTTATGTCAATATGGTTCCCAAAGCTCCTTACTTTTACGAGTTTCGCGGATCCATTGAGCTCCAAATTGGGACCAATGATTTTTACAAGGCTCAGTTAGATGTGGGTGGACCGATCCTGCTCGGCGACTCCACACCTGCGGCTTACCGGGTCTCTGTGACTGCACAGGATGCAGGGAGTTATTATGACGATGTGGATAATGATTTCCTTTCGATCTACGCTTCTGCAAAAATTCAGCTCTCAAAAGACACCATGCTCTTCATCGGGGGTGAGTATTTTAACTACAAGTCAAACGAGAATGCTGGATGGAATCGTCCTTCTCAAAATTTGATCGATAACGGCGAATACGTAATCGGCGAACCTCTCAGCTTGGTCCGTGAGGATATTGGTGTGGCGGATCGTGGTTTAATCGATGGAACCGTTTTCGATTTTCTCGGAACTCCGGAGCAGAATCAATGGTTCCGCTCACTCCTCATTCCCGAGGAGGTGATTGCTGGGTCTTCACTGACAGCTGCGCAAATGGGGGCTCTACTCGATCTGAGTGATCCCGCGACACGTGCTACAATTTACGATGGTCTCCCTGGCAATGTCGTTCAATCGACCTCTGGCTATCTCTACACTGCAGATTATTTTGCCGCCGGTGGAACTGTATTCACCGAGAATATTGAGGGCAGCACCGTTCTCTCTGATCCAACTGATTTTGCGGACTCAGAAGACATTATCTTGTTCGCCGATTTAGAGCATACAGTAAGTCCTGACAGCAAGATCCACTTCGATGTGTTGTTTGAATCGATCGAAACCGACAAGCTCTCATCTTACGGCTATGCGATCCAAACGGAGCAAGATGTCATTGATGCACGCGTTTCTTTCGAGCATCAATGGGATGGAGAGAATATGTCCCTGGACCTCACTTATGGTGCCCAGGTGAGATACACTGAGGCTCAACAGCTCCAAGACTTCTGGACTGAGCCTTTCTCTCGTCGCGATATCACTCGTGACGAAATTTCTGCTAATTCAATCATTCTCGCCGGTGCCCAAGTCGACCCGGCTTCTGGCAACAATTTCTGGGGAGGGGGCTTCGGTGCCGGCGCTCCTGGCGGACACGCTGTTGAATCTGAGTTAACACAGACGGGTGCGTTTGCTTTGGGTAACCTTGGCTTTGGGGACAACATCAACATCCTGGCCAGCATGCGCTATGATGAGTTTGACCTTGATACATCTGTGCCGTCTGGACCCACGGATATTGCGCCAAACACAGGGTCTGATTCTGGTACTGAGTTTTCATGGTCGGTCAATCCAGTCGTAACGTTTGGTGACTGGCTGAGCTTTTATTACGTAGCTCAGGAGTCTTTGACATACATCCCCGTTCAAGGTGGAGCAGTATTGGATGCTGGCAACTTTGGCCAAGGCGAATTACAGGAGGTGGGTTTCAAGGTTCAAGCTCTTGAGGGGCGCCTTTTTGCAAATCTTGCCTTCTTCAAGTGGGAGCAGTCATCATTCAATGACCGAACAGCGACTTCGGATGTATACGATTCTGAAGGGTTCGAGTTCGAGGTCACCTATCAAGCAACAGAAGATCTCACTCTCATAGGTTCATTCACTGCGCGTGAAACTCGCCTGCTGACACCGCTTGGTTTCCGCACGATGCCATTTGGACTTACCGACCCAACTGGTGCCGGTGATGATGAGATCGGACTGGCTCTCAATGCAGGCAGCCTCCTCAACCAATTTGCTGATGCTTTTGGTGGATTTACACCAGAAGGAGGCGCTCCAAGTGGTAACCCGGATTTGATCTCAAGTGGTTCGCCTGAGACCACTTTCAAGCTGTTTGCAGTGTATGAGAATCTCTTCTTTGATGGTTTCGGAATTTCTGGTGGTGTTGTCTATCAGGACAGCTACTTTCAGAACTACGATCGCACTTTGACTCTGCCATCTTCAGCAGTAGTGAACCTGAATGCTTTTTACAAAGCAGAAGACTATGAGATTATGCTTACCGTGGATAACGTAACTGATGAAGACAACTTCGCTGGTTCCGATCCGATCTTCGCGGCAAACACTATTCTCACAAAGAACCCAGGTGTCGAAGCACGTCTTTCGTTCAAATATAACTTCTAATCCCTACACTCAGGGACCTATCAAAGGCCGTCCAGTTTTCGGACGGCCTTTTTTATGGTTTCTCTCCGCAAAAAACCTAACAATAAAAACGTCATTAAACCTTGATAAGACCGCATCGCTTTCCTTTTAGTGTTATGTGGACTCATCAGCTCCTGATAACGTAATGGACGGATCGCGCTGGAGATCGGCGTTAGAGCGCTCTGGGGCTGAGGTTTGGGATTGGGATGCTGTCTATAATACGGTCTCATTTCCTGCTTATTGGAGGGCGTTGCTCGACCACGATGCTAGCAAAGAAGTTGGGAATTTGCAGGATTGGTCGAATTGTTTGCATCCAGAGGATCGCCGTCGACATATCGATGCGATTGAGCGAATCCTGCAAGGCTCGTCGGATTCTTATGATAACCATCACCGCATGCGCACGAAATCTGGCGCTCATCTATGGGTTCATTTTCGTGGCCAAGTTGTTGAATGGGGCGATAATGGTAAGCCTGCACGGATTGTGGGGACGATGAATGGCATTTCGGACGAGAAGGTAACCGAGATGGCTCAATTAGAGATGAATGAACGTCTCAATATGGCTACCAAGCAATTGGAAACGCAGAAATACCTTTTGGATCGAACAAACACGGTCGCGCGCGTGGGTGCTTGGCAGATGGATTTGTCATCGGGACGTATCACTTGGAGTGATGTTACGAAGCAGATCCATGAGGTCGATGGGGGGTTCGTGCCGACTGCCGAGCTAGCAGTAGGCTTTTATCGCGAAGGCGAAAGTCGACAGCTTTTGAAAAAGGTTTTTAGTCGCGGCATCGAGCAGGGAGAAGCCTTTGACATTGAGTGCCAAATTGTAACCGCAAAGGGAAATGTGCGTTGGGTGCGGTCAGTTGGGGAGTTTGAACTCCTGGATGGGAAACCCGTTCGTGCATTGGGAGCTTTTCAGGATATCCACGAACGTAAACTGGCGGAAAAGGCACTCATCGAAGCTAAGGAGGATGCCGAGGCAGCCAATAGGGCAAAAGATGCTTTTTTGGCGATAATGAGTCACGAGATTCGTACACCACTCAATGGAATCATCGGTTCGACTGAGCTCTTGGAAAGCAGTAGTTTGTCTCCAGAGCAAATGGAGTTTGTTCGTATGATTTTGATGAGCGGAGAGGTGCTTCTATCGACGATCAATGATGTCTTGGATTACACCAAAATCGAAGCAGAACAGTTGGAACTGGAAAGTCGAACCTTCTGTATCTTAGATTGTGTTGAACAGGTGGTTGAGGAGCGTTACCTAGAGGCATCGAATAAAGGGCTCGAACTAAACGTTCATCTCGAAATTTCATCAAGTTTCCTGACTAGAGGAGACCCAGTCCGGATAAAGCAGATCATTGCGCACCTGATTGGCAATGCTATTAAGTTTAGCTCGGCAGGGCATGTTTGCATTGAGCTTGGTCTGGAGGATGGCGAATGGAAAGTATCCGTCCGAGATACAGGTATCGGTATTCCTCAAGATAAGATAGATTGCTTATTCAAACCTTTTTCTCAGGTCGATGTTTCAATGTCACGCGAGTTTGACGGAGTTGGTCTTGGTTTAGCGATTTCACAAAAGCTTGCGGCAAAAATGGGCGGAAGGATCGAAGTTGAGAGCCGCGTTGGAGAGGGCGCTTGTTTTGTATTGTCCATTCCGCTTCATGAACCTTCTGAATTGGGGGAATTGAGCCCGATATGGTCGCTCGGAGGCGATAATGATATCCGCGGAGCAAAAGTTTGTATTATTGAGTCAAGTAGCCAGCGGCGTGAAGCACTAAGAAAGGCGATCGAAGCGATACGGGGAGATGCCGTTGTCTTCGAATCTGTAGATCAGTATGAGGCAGCCAACAGGTTGCCTGGCTTTGATTTTTTAGTTTTAGGTAACTGTGGTTCAGGTCCATCTAGCGGTGAAGGATTACCAGAAGTCTTTTCACTCAGTAGCGCTGTGGGTCGCAGAGTTATCAAAGTAGGTGGCATCAAGCCTCCGAAATGGGAACATGTGAACTATGATTGGATTCCTGAGCCACTCAGCCTGAGGCGGTTTATTCGGGCGTGTGGCAAAGTCTCGAGATCGGAGGTCATGCCGTCCGTTAATGAGCAATCAAAGGTAATCTCGGAATATCGAGGTCGTGTTCTTGTCGTAGAGGATAACCAGGATAACCAACATGTCATGGTGCGTTTATTGAATTCTTTGGGCGTCCATGAGGTGGTCGCGGCTGACAATGGATATGAGTGCCTAGATATATTGGATCAGGACTGCTTTGATTTGATTTTAATGGATTGTCAGATGCCGATAATGAATGGCCTGGATGCTACGGTTAAGATTTTGAGCTTTTTCCAGGAGTGCCAAATTACGAACCCGACTCCAATTGTTGGCGTGAGCGCGAGCGCTTTTCATGATGACAGGGCTAGAGCTATTGAAGCTGGAATGCGTGATTATATTACCAAGCCCGTTAGGCTGTCACGACTTCGTAGCGTATTGGATCATTACTTGCCGCTGAAGAGATTTGTCATGAGCTAGTAGGACCAAATTTTTTCCGCAGCTTCTTCCACTATATTGCTCCGTTGTTTCAGATCATAGTCTAAGTCGAGTTGGGCGACACCGATGAGACGTCGTAGGACTTCAATCGCTGATAGAGTCTCGAGTGTCTTCTCATCTGGGGTTTCGATTGTTTCGTTCAGATATCCAGCAAGGAGATGCCCGAATAGTTCATTTTTTCCCGCCAACTCCAGATGCGCTTTCGCGACTGCGAGGTCAAAAATCCCATTTCCTAGGAAAGCAAATTCGGCATCGATGATCCAGACCTTGTCACCGGTGAAAAGCCAGCTCCCTGGAAAGAAGTCTCCGTGGATCAACTGTGCCCCGTCCGACAGATAGAGCTCGTTTCCCAGCTGAGTTGCTTTGCGGTGGAGACGTCCATCGGATTTAATACGACGAGCCAGATCTTGAAGACCGGGGCAATGAGCATCGAGCTCTAGATCGATATCGGGCCGAAAGGGGAGATCAAAAATATGCTCAAAATTTAGCGTGCGCATATCTCTGTTTGTGAGCATCGGAGAGACTTTCGGATCGATTGGAGTGTGGTGCAGTGCAGCCAAGAAGTGTCCGAGTTGTTCTCCTAAGCCATGGTCCATTACTTCCTCAGGATCGTATATGGCAGACCCATCAGTAGCTTTGGGGATGAACTGAAATACAAGTATGCGTCGCGCAAGATCCGTTGCCAGTAAACGCGGCATACGTGAGCGCACGGCTTTATTCGAGATGCACGCTTGATAGAATGATGCTTCGCGGATGGTGCGGTCCCATGGTGCATCGATTTGGGGGTATTTAGCCACCCACGGCACACTCTGTTTAACGGCATAGTCTTTGCCATCGATGTGAACGCGACGAGTAAGATTCATATTCCCGTCACCGAGCTGGGTGATACTGCAGCTGCTAACAGACTCAAGTCCGAGGAGCTCCTCGAGCAGTGTACCCATTGCTTCTGGCTCCAGCTCATCAATGAATAAAGTGCCAGGATGGGTTTCCTTCAGCTGTGCGCGGTCCATTCTGTTTGGAAGAGATACAGGTGTGAAAATTCCTCAGTGTCTGAAAGCTACGGAAAATAGGGAGTCAGGTCTACAGTTTCACCGGGCTGCAGAGTGATCGCCCCGCCTAAAGCGGGCGTCTCGTCGTTGAGCCAAAGCTCTACGGTGATCGCTTCGTTTACCAAATCAGACTGCCACCGATAGGCTCCGATCTCTACGAGCTCCATGGGTGTGCCGTGCTTATCCGAGAGCCCTGGGCCATTGCCACGAATCATAAGTTGGTCGCCGATACCCATGAGGATGTTGGCAGTTATTGACGCGTGTTGTGGAAGCTCGCTGGATTCTAGGTCAGGTTCTGCCACGAGAGGTGAGGTGTTCGACTGCTGAACTGGGAATGGAATCGTGGTGTTCTCTTCATCTGGCTCGGAACTATCTACAACATCTATTTCTTCATCGCCATCGTCTATCAACCAGTCCTCGTCATCGATCTCAGACTCTAGACCTTCGGGTATTTCTACATCTGGATCATCAAACTCTTGCAGTTCAGAATCGCCCGCATCGGGTAGGTCAGGGTCTCCAAGGCCAAAAACAGACGGACTGATGGAAGCTGAATTGGACTCAAGAGCCTTTCCGAGCATCGAATCGTGCTTACCAGATGGATCAGACCACTCAAAGTCTGGATCTTCTAACGGTTCAATAAGCGGTTTTAGCGAAGTGACTAGTTGAGCGACAGTCTGCTCTAAACTGAGCATGCGCTCTGTGAGTTTTGAGTCGGGCTGATCTTGAAGATCCTGACTTCCGTTGTTCTCCTGGAGCGAGCGAAGCGTGGTGCTAATCTCCGCCAATTGGACTTCAAGAGTCTCGATGGAGAGAGAATCACTTTCTTCGACTTTATCCGCTCTTCCGACATAGGCATCGCTCGTATCTTTCAGTTGCTGAATCGCTCCTTCTAGCTGTCCAAAGCGGCTATCGTATCGCTGGAGCACCCCCTCATAGCCAGAAATATTTAGATGAGTAGAATTAAAGAGCTTCTGAGCCTCTTTTGTGAAGCTTTCCCATTTACTGGTATTCGACTCAATCGCACTGCGGAGTGTAGCAAGCTGTAAATTCTTTCGAGTGACTTCTGAGCGTAGCCTGACGACATATTCGATCGCAAAGGGTAGGATTAAGAGAAGACAGCCCATAAACAAGGCCGAGAGAGATGTAGCTACAACCCCGGGGCTGAGAGGTTGCTCCGCGAAAAGAGGAAGGGTGATGGCAGCGGCGAGCAGCACCACATCGGCAACCACGAACGGCCATTTGCGGAGGCGTGTCCACGATGCTTCAGGTGCTGATTCGATATGATTCATTCAATTAAAGATTCTAGCGGACGCGTTCCATGAATCCAGTTTTGCGGTATACCTTTGCCAGTGTTTTATAGGCACGCTTTTGAGCTGTTTCTGCACCTTTCTTCAGCACTTGCTGGATGTAGGTCTTGTCCGCATGAAACTCGTGATACTTCGTCTGAATCGGATCCAACGTTGCTATGACTGCCTCAGCTACAGACTTTTTGAATTCCCCATATCCCTTTGATGCAAATTCAGTTTCTATGCTCTCCATACTCTGCTTGGAGCAGACACTCAGGATAGTCATCAAGTTCGTGATGCCTGGTTTGTCAGGAGCTGCACGGACATCTGAGCCCGAGTCAGTCACAGCGCTCATAATCTTTTTCTGAATAAGCTTGGGTTCGTCGGTGATGAAGACTGTAGCGAGAGCATCCGAATCTGACTTACTCATCTTTTTTGTCGGCTCCTGGAGGGACATAATACGCGCACCTTCTTTAGCGATGCGCGGTTCTGGGATGGTAAATGTGTCGCTATAGCGGTGGTTGAATCGACGTGCTAGATCTCGGCATAGTTCGAGATGTTGTTTCTGGTCTTCTCCAGTGGGAACTACATCGGCATTGTAGAGGAGTATATCGGAAGCCATTAGCACAGGATAGTAAAGCAAGCCTGAGTTAACCGAAGCCTGAGCGCGTGCGCCATCGTGCGTAAATTTTAATTCATTCTCTGAATCTTCGGTGGATTGAAAGCCAAGTTTTGCGGCCTTTTCCTTGAACTGTGTCATGCGCTGGAGTTCCCCAATAGGAGTCAGTGAGCCTAAGACCCATGCTAATTCTGTGTGCCCGGTTACGTGAGACTGAACAAACAGATGGCTTTTCTCAGGATTTAGGCCACAGGCGATGTATTGTGCGGCGCAATCAAAGGTGTTTTTACGGAGATCGGCTGGATTGTAATCAGCTGTGATCGCGTGCAGATCGACCAGGCCGAAATAGCAATCGCAGTTATTGATCATTCTCGCCCATTGGCCCAAGGCACCTAGGTAATTACCAAGCGTCAGCGTGTTGGTAGGTTGGGCGCAAGTGAGGACAACAGGACGGTCTGAGCTCATCTAAACGAGATAGGCTTGGCCGAATATTTTTGGCAAGTGTCAACTCTTGAAGCAGGGCGCGATTCCGCGACATACTCTCAGATACGATCATGCTGCAAATCATACTCTTCCAGCCAGAAATTCCTCAGAACACCGGAAACATCGGTCGTATGTGTGCGATCACGGAAACGCGGCTCCATCTGATCCATCCACTCGGATTCGAAATTAGTGACCGCAGCCTCAAACGGGCTGGCATGGACTATTGGACGCGTTTAGATGTCTTCGAGCATGTAGACTGGCGAGCGTTTATAGATAGTGACAAGGGGCCCAAGGGTAATCTGTTTTTATTCACAACTCAGGGGGCACGCAGCTATTGGGATGCACAATTTTCTGATGAGGATGGGCTCATCTTTGGCAACGAAGGGCATGGGGCACCCGATTGGCTACATAATGAGCCAGGTGTCGATCGCCTAAAGATCCCTCAATGGGGGGATGCTTTGCGCAGCTTGAATCTAGCGACCGCTGCAGGAATCGCCACCTACGAAGCGCTGCGGCAGATTCGGGGTGCTGAAACCGTCTAAATCTCTATACCGACAAGACAAGTTTTCCGAATTGTTCACCGGAGTCCATGCGAGCAAAAGCATCTGCGGCATTAGATAGAGGAATTGCCGAATCAATGATGGGCGCGATTTGTTTTTCAGATACAAAGTGAATCATATGCGCGAAATCTTCAGCAGTTCCCATCGTGGTGCCGAGAATGTTGAGTTGCTTCCAAAACATTTTGCGGATGGGTAGGTTGTCTGGCTCCCCAGCAGTGCCTCCATAGTGGACGATACGCCCACCGGGGGCTGCTGCGTCGATGAGCTCGCCGTATTGTTTTCCTGCCGCGCCGTCAATGATCACATCAAATCCTCCTGTCTCAGCGAAGGCTTCGATTGACCAACTTTCGTCTTGATAGTTATAGCCACCTTCGAGACCCAATTTCTTGGCGCTTTTTATTTTCTGATGAGAAGATGAGGTGCCCCAGACACGGCACCCGGCAGCTGAGGCGAATTGCATCGCAAAAAGAGCGACACCGCCACCGATTCCAGTGATAAGAACTTTTTCCCCGGCTTGGAGATCTGCGCGCGTGAACAGTGCGCGGTAAGCCGTGAGCCCAGCAAGAGGGAGCGAAGCAGCTTGGTTAAAATTCAGATGCTCGGGTGCTTCTATCACCTGCTCTTGTGGAACCACGATGTACTCGGCAAAGGTCCCTGGTCGCGGCATACCCAGGATTTTAAAATCATTGCCTTGAGCCTTGGAATTGGTGCCCCATTCGAAGGAGGGATTGATCACCACGTTTTTTCCCACCCATCTAGAATCCACGCCGTCGCCAATCTCATCGACTACACCGGCTCCGTCCGAGCCGAGAATCATAGGGAGTTTCATAGCGGGGTAGAGTCCTTTCTGAATCCAGACATCTCTATGGTTCAAGGCCGCGGCTTTGATGCAGATGCGGATGTTGCCCGCTATCAACTCAGGCATATTCACAGTTTTTATAACTGGATTACCGCCTACATCTTCTAGGAGGAGTGCTTTCATAATATAAGACCGGATTACGGGTAGAGCCAATAGGGCTTAGACTGTTTTTGAAATGCAAGCGCACGAGTCTCCCAAGCGCGCAGAAACTTGTCCACGTTGGGCTGTCGCGTGCGATTAAAAATTTCGTCCCACCAAGCAGATGAACCGACGTGCTTATTGAATAAGCCAATATCCAGATCCTTCGCATTTTGAAATGCCTCTGGCTGCCACAAGCCGGTAAGTTTCATCATCGCGAAACTGATCTGGGTGGGATTAAGCACCGCCCAATTATCCACGCGCGCATACACACCGCGGATGACTATGCCTGCTTGGGTGCGTGTCTCAATAATTGGAAACGATAGTCCGGGAAGCTGTTCTCTATTCAATGCCCCTTGTATCTCTTCTGGTGATTTACCTTTAAAGCGCAGGAAGCGGAAGGGGTAGGGGGTGCCGATACCATGTGAAAAATTACCCAGCTGCGCGCCCAAGCCAGTCATTGAATAACCGAGAACCGCTGATACGTCTGGAATGTTCGGTGAGGTGGCGACAAATTCGAGTCCTGTGTCGGGCCAGAGCATGGAGCGATTCCAGCCGCGCATGGGAACTATTATGAGTTCACCCGCTCGTATTTGCTCTGGTGTCAAATCAAGCCAGCTCGGTGTTGCCACAGCCATGCGGGCTAGCTCTCCTATCGTCATGCCATGAACATAAGGAGTGGGAAATGTGCCCACATAGCTGCGCCATTCCTCATCCATCGATGGACCGTCGACTTTCAAGCCGCCCAAGGGGTTAGGTCGATCTAGGATTACTACGCTCTTTCCCTCTTCAAAACAGGCCTCAAGCGCCAAACGCATACAACTCACATAGGTGTAAGAACGCACGCCGATATCCTGGAGGTCGATGACCAGGGTATCGATGTTTGCGAGCATCTTGGGCGTCGGTTTTCGGTATTTGCCATAAAGCGAGTAGACAGGTAACCCGGTGCGCGAGTCGATCTTGTCGTCCACGGGCTGACTCGCCTCCTCATTGCCATAGATGCCATGCTCGGAACCAAACAGAGCGACTAATTCTACCATCGGCGCACGTCGCAACACGTCGACCGTCGGCGTGCCAAAACGATTTACACCAGCCGGGTGCGTCAATAGGCCCACGCGTTGGCCAGAGAGTACATCGAAGCCTGTCTGCTGGAGGACATCGACCCCCAACTCAATGCGCGCAAAGGAGATGGAGGCGAATAAAAGGAAGGCAGCGACTGCTAGGATACGCATGGGTTATGGAGTGTAATTTTTGAATACAGCCGATGCGATTTCCAGGGCTTCGTCGACCACGGAATCTGTGTGGGCAAATGACATAAATCCGTTGTGATGTGGATGCATGAAAAGACCTGCATTGATCAATTCTCCAAAGAGACTCTGGGTATGCGTCAGGTTCGGATCATCATCGACACTCACATAGGGAGCTGCCATTGGGCCCGATGTTTTTAAGGATATGCCGCAATCTGACGCGAGTCTTGACAATTCGCCAGTCCATAGTGTGCCGATTCTATCGAGGTGTTCAGGAACACCTGCTTCCTCGAGTATTTGGAGGCAGGCAAGGCAGGCGGCATGCGCTACAGCATCGTTCCAGTAGCTACCCGTCAGAAATACGCGCGATGCAGCTTCTTTGAGGGCAGATGTTCCGACAGCAGCGGATATCGGATAGCCGTTAGCGAGCGCTTTGCAGTAACAGGCCATATCGGGCTGGATACCGAACACTGAATGGGAGCCGTTAATGCTCGTCCGAAAACCTGCCCGGATGTCATCGAGTATGAGGAGAGCATTCTCCGCGTCACAGAGTGTGCGAATGCCTTGGAAGAATGCAGATTCGCCAAAGACTTGGTGTGCGAATACTGGGTGGTGATACGGGGTGAGGATCACCGCTGCTATATCGTTTTGATTCTCAGCGAAAGCTTTTTGGACCGATTCAAGATCATTCCAGCGGATGTTCACAATCTGCGAACGATCTTCCTCAATGAGCCCCCCTGTCCCTGGGGTACACCAGGGATCGACGCCATGATAGGCATCACCTACTTTTATGATCTTTCGTTTCTGCGTGTGCTCCCGGGCAACCATGGTGGCCCAGGTGGTAACATCTGAGCCATTGCGCGCGAAGACAGCCCAGTCTGCGAAGTCGATTAAACTCACTAGTTTTTCGGCGAGCTGGATACTCGTCTCGGTGGGGTGGTTGAAAACTGCCCCTTGGCTACGTTGCTCTGCTGCTGCAGCTTCTACTCCCGGGTGGTGATAACCCAAGACCATGGGGCCATAGCCACATACAAAATCGATGTATCGGTTTCCATCTGCGTCCCAATAATAGGGCCCTTCGCCGCGTGCTGCGAAATAGGGACTGCGGCCTGGCAGCACTGCAGCGGGGCTCACATGGCCATAAATGCCTCCTGGGATGACCTGCTCTGCGCGTTCGAAAATGTTCCGGGAGCGAGCGTAGTCCATAGATGCAAAAAAGCCGGAGCAACGGTGCTCCGGCAGATTTGTTAAACCGTTATAGCGTTGAGTCCTTCTTCCACCCGGAAGACTGGAGGCGTGACGTCAGCTGCGGCGAAAGGTGTGACCCGCTTAAATAAGCCCAATGATCGTTCCCAATTGTTTATGATATCCTTCGCTTTGGGACTACCAGTCAGCTCTGCATGCCGTTTAGTGATTGCCTTCAAGGCAATGCTCTCATCGACATCTTCGATGGATTTGAGTTCAACCATCTCAGGATTGATGCGCTCTGCCATAGCGTCGTTCTCGTCATAGATGAAGGCGAGGCCACCGCTCATTCCAGCACCGAAGTTGCGTCCGGTTTCGCCAAGAATAATTATTGTGCCGCCAGTCATATATTCGCAGCCGTGATCACCGACACCTTCAACGACAGCGGTGCCGCCTGAGTTGCGCACACCGAAGCGTTCACCGGCTGTGCCAGCTGCAAACAAATGTCCGCCGGTGGCTCCATAGAGGCAGGTATTTCCGATGATGACGTTCTCTGACCAGACGATATTATCTTCGGCTTTCGGGCGGATGATGATCTCTCCACCGTTCATACCCTTTCCGACGTAGTCATTAGCCTCACCCGTCAAATTGAGGCGGAGACCCTGGACTAAGAAGGTGCCAAAGCTTTGTCCTGCACTACCTTTGAGATCTAGCGTGATAGTGCCAGATTTCATGCCCTTGTTACCGTGGAGGTAAGCAATCTCTCCGGCAAGATGGGTGCCCACATTGCGCGAGATGTTATTCACTTTGAAAGAACCGCGGAAGGGCTTTTTCATGTGAACGATGCTTTCCTTAGCTTCCTGCATGACACGATCATCCAAGGAGCCATCACTCCCAAAGCGATCATTGCGCTCACGTGTATGATAGCGTGGCATTTCACCCACCGGGTCTGGGTTGTGAAGGAGTCCCTTGAAATCGATTTTCGAAGTTTTCGGATTTTCCGGATCCTCGATTTGTTCGAGAAATTCAGTGCGGCCGATGATGTCGTTGAGCGTGCGCGCTCCAAGTTTAGCAAGAATACGGCGCACATCTTCCGCTACAGCATTGAAGTAATTGACGATATACTCGGGTTTGCCTCGGAATTTAGCCCGCAGATCGTCGCGTTGAGTTGCAACACCGACTGGGCAGCTATTGAGGTGACAGACGCGGAACATGGCACAGCCACCCGCTATCAGCGCTGAGGTGCCGAAATTGAATTCTTCAGCTCCTAAGAGGGCAGCGATGACGATGTCGCGTCCGGTCTTCATGCCGCCATCTGTGCGCAGTGTGACACGGCCACGCAGGTCGTTCATCATGAGCGTTTGGTGCGTCTCAGCGAGGCCAATTTCCCATGCTGATCCTGCATGCTTGATCGAAGAAAGAGGGGAGGCTCCTGTTCCACCATCGTGACCTGAGATCAAAATCACATCGGAGTAGGCTTTCGCAACTCCAGCCGCAATCGTGCCCACACCTGAGCTGGATACAAGTTTAACACAGACCTTAGCGCGTGGGTTGACCTCTTTGAGGTCAAAGATCAACTGAGCCAAGTCTTCAATCGAGTAAATGTCGTGGTGAGGAGGGGGCGAGATAAGTGTTACGCCGGGAACCGAATAGCGCAGCGATGCAATAAGGGGCGAGACCTTGTGGCCAGGGAGCTGGCCCCCCTCACCGGGCTTTGCACCTTGAGCGATCTTGATTTCGATTTCACGAGCATTCGCCAAGTACTCGGCTGAGACGCCAAAGCGGCCAGAAGCCACCTGCTTGATTGCACTATTGGCATTATCACCATTGTCGTAGGGTGAAAATCGCTTAGGATCTTCACCGCCTTCGCCCGAGTTCGACTTACCACCGATGCTATTCATCGCTATAGCGAGAGACTCGTGCATCTCGGGAGAGAGAGCTCCAAGACTCATCCCCGCAGTGGTGAAGCGGCTACGGATATCGTCGATGGGTTCTACCTTATCGATGTCTACACCTTGCTCGGGATAGTTGATTTTGAGCAGGTCTTTTACAGAGACGGGTTGGTGGTCGTCAGCCGCGTCTTTGTAAGGTTGAAAAGCCTCATAGTCGCCTCCCTTACGGTTAAAGCGATTCATTCCAGATACGACTTTGGGATTCCAGCCGTGGAATTCGCCTTCCCCTTTTTTTACGACGCTGAAGTATCCATCACTGGTGATTGCTGGATTTTCGTCAGTTACCTCAAATCCGGCGGTGTGTCGGCGGATAGCCTCAGAAGCAATCTCAGCATAGCCAATTCCGTCGATAGGGCAGGCGGTTCCAGAAAAACAGTCATCAATTACCTTTTGGCTGATACCGACCGCCTCAAATATTCCTGCGCCTTGATAGCTAAATAAAGTGCTGATGCCCATTTTGGACATGATTTTGAGGATGCCTTTATCGATCGCGTAACGGTAATTCAACTGGGCTTGCTCGATTGAGACTGAGGCGTCCAGTTTATCGGCCTTTGACAGCGAGCGAATCAAGTCCAGAGCTAAATAAGGATAAATCGCGTTGGCCCCAAATCCGAGGACAGTTGCGGTCTGGTGGACGTCGCGAACCTCCGCTGTCTCTGCGATGATATCGCAGCTGATGCGTTTGCCGGCTAGAACGAGTTCAGAATGGACAGCGCCGACAGCGAGTAGAGTCGGGATCGCAGCGTGATCTGAATCGGTGTGCCGGTCACTCACTACGATCACTTTAATCTGTTTCTCGGCAACTACCTTTCGGGCTGCACCGCGCAGAGCGAGTAAAGCGACCTCAAGGCCCGATTCTCCCTCTGAGACGGGGAAGGTTGCATTGAGAACCGCTATATTATCCGAAAGGCAAGAATTTTGGCTGATGGTCTCGAACTCGTGATCGAGTAAGATCGGAGATTCCAGAGCAATAAACTCATGGTTTTTGACCATGCCCTCGAAGAGACTGATGCGTCCACCCAGGTGGGTTTTGAGGGACATCACCATACGCTCACGGAGTGAGTCGATAGGTGGATTAGTTACCTGTGCGAAGAGTTGCTTAAAATAGGTGTATATGAGACGAGGTTTGCGCGAAATGACAGCGAGTGGGGTGTCATCGCCCATGGATCCGATTCCTTCAGCCCCTGTATCTGCCATGGGGATGATGATGCGCTCTTCTTCTTCGATATCATAACCGAAAGCGACGCGTTTTCGGACGAGTTCTGCTTCGCTCGCATCCACGTCCGTGTGAACCAATGAGTCGCTCGTGATGTCGCTGAGGTTGGAAATACATCGGCTGCACCATTCGCTGTAGTTTTCATCTGCAGCGAATTTACCTTTGATTTCATCATCCTCGACCAACCGGTTTTCTTCGAGGTCGACTGCGAGCATTTTTCCAGGGCCGAGGCGCCCGGCTTTTACGGGAACAGAGCCCCATTCGGGAATCAGGCCCACCTCAGAGGCAAGGATTACCGTGCCGTCTTCATATACCTTATAGCGAGCAGGGCGGAGACCGTTGCGATCCAAACTGGCGGCGACGTAGCGTCCATCAGTAAACACGATAGCCGCTGGACCATCCCACGGCTCCATCATTACGGCATGGTATTTATAAAAAGCACGCACTTCGTCGTCTAGAGATCGATCATTTTCCCAAGCTGAGGGCATCATGATAGACACACCATGGGTGGCACTGCGCCCTGCTGCTGTCGTAATTTGCAGCGCATTGTCGAAGCTTGCGGAGTCCGACATGTTTTGCTGCACCATGGGGGACAGGTCTTTGTAACGGTCTCCCCACACTCCGACTTCGCTAGAGTATTCACGCGCCCGCATGGCGTTACGGTTGCCACGAATGGTGTTAATTTCACCATTGTGAGCGAGCATGCGGTAAGGCTGTGCCTTGGTCCAGTCTGGGAACGTATTGGTTGCGAAGCGCTGATGGAAAATAGCAAATGCGGTTTCGTAGCTTTCGTCCTGAAAATCGAGAAAAAATTTCCTTACCTGAGGCGCGTTGAGTAGTCCTTTATAGGTGATGGTTTTGTGAGACATACTCACAATGTAGAAATCCTTCACTTTATCCTCCTCGGCACGTCGTGCTGAGGCTTTCTGAGCGAGAAGTAGCTTTCGCTCGAAGGTCGCGTCGTCCTCTTCGTTACGCATGATCATGCCGTGCATAATAAGGGGGCGGGTAAGTTCTGCTTTCTTACCTAAGCAAGAGTTGTCTACAGGGCATTCGCGCCATCCCGCGAAGTGGAGGCCTTCTGCTTTTACGGACTCCTCAATAATACGACGGCCTTGTGCTTGGCCATATTCATCATCCAAGGGAAGAAATACTGCGCAGACGGCGAGATGTTCTTCACGAAATAGATTCTTACCAACTTTCTCCAGCTCTTTCCTGAAAATAGAATAAGGAATCTGAGTCAGGATGCCCGCTCCATCGCCTGTGATGGCATCTGCATCTATGGCACCCCGGTGCGCAAGGTTTTTGAGCCCTACAACCGCGCGACTCAGTATGTCATTGCTTTTGGTGCCATGCATGTTGGCGATGAAGCCGACGCCGCAGGCGTCATGTTCAAAGTCAGAGCGGTAGAGAGGAGAAGGTATAATGTTTGCCATAGTGAGGCTTGCAGAGTGCTTTCGAAGGAGGCGCGGGCCGAAAGATCCCGAAAGTGATGCAGTAGACCGCCGCGAAAAAGCCGGGTTTTTTCTGCAGATTTGGTGGCAACGTCAAGGATCATTCACATTGCCCTTGTTCGGACTCAGAGGAAACGTACCGTTTTAGAATTTTCCTCGGCTGCCTTCATGCCACTACAATTTGTATTAGTCGGAGCGAAAGGTTTTTTTTCGTTGGGCGAAACCAGGTTATTTGAGAGCATGTAGTTCTCAACTTCCTCTCCAGACACATCTGCGAGCATTATGCCATCAAGTTCAACACATGGAGAGAGAGGCTGACCTGATTTTTCAACCATTTCTTGGTAAAGCGCAGAGTTGTTGATAATATCGAGATCTTCGTATTGAAGCTGATATTTGTCAAAAATCGCACGGACACCCATGCTCCATCCGCATTGCGGCTTTAGGTAGGCTTTGATTTTCATGGTCTTTTAGTTGATCGGAAATCGAAGTCGTTTTGCGGCGGCTCATCTGTGGCCTCCGTTCGAAAAGAAGATATGTTTTTATCGGGTGATCAAACTGTTGAAAGACAAAAATAGATAAAATCTAATCATGGCTATGACCGGTTGCGTTATCGGAGTCATTGGTTTTCAATGATTTGCGTGGGACTGCATTGATAATCTTGTATCGTCCAACGTGAAATCCAAGTAGATAGGAAGTCGAAAAGAAATCTTCTGTTTCGAATTCGACTCCCATCCTGAGTTGGGGCGTAAGATTGCCAGTGTAGGGCTCTCCCTGGAATTCGAAATCGATCCCGTCGCCGGGCTCAAGATCATGAAAGGTAATGTCACGTACTTCCATTGGGAGTTCATTACGCAAAGCAACGAGGACCAGCTGCCTGTATCTAGGTTCGACGTGTTCCCAATGATATAGCTCGACCATTGCCTCGAAGTCTTGCTGGGCAACCGCTTTTAGGTAGTCATTGCGCAGGCGTTCTCGCGCGGCACTTTCGCCCAATTGGCTATCGCTGCAGGCGCACAACAAAAGAAATGAAAGGCTGCAAAATATCGGAAAAATAATACGCACGACAATGAGTTAAGCTTTCTGTCGGTAAAAATCAACAGATCGAAAATTGAGTCCATGCTCGTCGGGTGTATCTCTGAAAAAATGGCGTCCTATTTCTCCAGGTGGATACATGCGCTTGGCATCGATGCCGGGTGTGTTGCGCTCTTGGGATACTTGTTGGTGTGCCGGGTAGCGAATGTGCCCGCAAATCTGGGATATGGCTGGGTGCTCCTAATTACAGTCGTATTGGCCTACATGGGTGATCGTTGGCTGGATGCTTCGCGACAGCCTCTGTTTTCCATGACGTTGCCGCGGCATGGTATTTATGTGAGGCACCGCTTCATGCTTTTTCGCCTTTGGTGTATTTTGTTTACTGTAGATCTAATAATCGCGTTTTCATGTCTTTCACCCCAAGAGCTTGCTCTCGGTGTATGTTTCGCTGGAGGGGTGGGGGCGTATACGATTTTTGCCCAAAGGGGGAAGCTGCGTCGAGGGAGCAAGGAGGTGTGTATCGGAGGCTTATTTTTCCTTGGTGCATTAGGGCTGAGCCCTTGGGAGTTGGAGATGTCAGGATGGTGGACCGCCTTATTGTTCGGCCTGTTATGCAGTTTTGACTGCTTGGTGATGGCGTATTTGGAAAGGCATCAAGATAACGCTCGCGAGGAGCCGTCGGCTTTTAGTTTCACTATTTTTAATCAGCGTTTCGGATGGAGAATTATGTGGTTAATGATTGTGGTGTGGCTCTTCTCGCTTTTTTGGGTCCCCATAATTTTGATCCTTGGTATGGCTCTCTTTGTTGTGGCCACCTTGGTTTGGGCGCGGCGGCTTCGGCTTTCCAACCATTCTTTGGATGGGCAGAAGTTGGACGCGGTACTGATCGTTTTCTTAATCAGTCTAGTATTGTTGATTTGATATGAGAGATCCGTTTGGACGCCTCGGCCGTATCTACCACCTACTCAAGATGGCTTGGTCAGGAAGAGAACTCCGGAAAATGCGTGAAGCTTTTCTTGGTGACCCTGATTTGGTCGCTTCACGCTCAGTGTTGATTTTTGGGGAAGGTGATGGGCGTTTTCTAAAAGCGGCCCTCGAAGCCTGGCCGCAAGCGCAGTTTAGAGTTGTGGACCAAAGTGCTGGTATGATCTCGATGGCACGGCGTCGCATTATTGATATGGGGTATGGGTCGAGAGTGAGGTTCGATCAAGCTGACGTCATAGGTTGGGAGTGTGATGAGGCATTTGATGGGGTGGTTATGCACTGTTTTCTAGACTGCTTTGATGACAGAGGCATGCGGCATGTTTTGAAAGAAGCTAAACGTGGATTAAGCACGGGAGGTTGGGTGTGGGTGGGGGATTATGTCGAACCTCTCAATCGGAATTATCAGTGGCTTCGGCTGCGCTGCTTATATAAATTTTTCCAATACGTAACTGATATCCGTGCCCGACGTATACCGGACTATGCTACCTGGTTTGAACAAAATGCCTTCGAAGCTCGTCGCTGTTGCTCGTTTGGTCGGGGTAGCCTTAATTCATGCTTATACTTCAAGGTCTGAAGAAAAGGGCAGAGCTTATGCAGCTACAAATTATTACGGGTCGCAAAACCAAAGACCACCCGGGCTTTGCGCGCCGAGTGGTCTCCAGGGATAGGGGTATGAAAAGGTTTTTATCTAAATTGCCTGGTCCACGTCGCTAGATGCTTTTCGTTTTTCGCGACGGTTCGAGAAAGGAGATCTGGTGTCTTTAAGTTCTTTCCTGTCTGAACCAGCTTCAGCAATGAGGCTAAGGAAATCTTCCTTCAGTCTGCGAAGCATTGCAGTACCTCCATTGCTGTAAGCCATTTTGAACCCATTGGAAACGTCGACTTCATTTTCGGCAATTTCGCAGGATTCCTGGCGTTTATTGATCAAATAGAAGATGGTTCGAAGAATTGTGTCAGAAGATTCTGCGTTACTGATCGCTGATCTAAGTTCCTCCAGGCGAATTTTATCTGTGGTCGCGAAGACTTCCTTGAGGCGGTGATGTTTTGCTAGTGCATTGCGCATATATTCGTTTTGTTTGCGCAATTCCTCAATCTCCGCCTTGTTACGAATCGCCGTGTGCTCAAGTTCGCGCTTTTCAAACTCGGTGCGCTGGCACTGTTCTCGCCAAGCGGTAGCTCTAGATGTTGCGGATGCCAGACTTGCCTCGTGCTTTGAGTGTCCAAAGAGAGATCGGATCATATGAGGGCAGGGTTGAAGGATTGTTACGTGATGTGTGAGTAATGTAATTCTGAATATCCTTTCAAGGGTCAAGCGCCTTTATGGCAGCCGCTTTTACGGCATTTTATCAGCCCGTATGTACGGGCACCTTTGGCTCGATCTGAATCTTGACAAAAAGATTGGTGCCAGAGCACACTGTGACTGATGATTTATCTTGCGCGAGCTAAGCCAATGGAGGTTTTCGGCAGGCTGAGTTCTGACGCGAACTCGGCCCCATCTGGCACGCTTTTACGGCTTCGACTCCCTTTCGGGGGTAAATAATAATCTCAGCCACCCTTTGTGTGCGTCGGCATAGGTTAGCAGATCTGCAAACGGAGCCGAGTGCGACGCTGTCATTAGACATCCATAAATAAAAGTCGTAAATTATCCTTTTGATGCAACATCATCCCATTTCCAAATATCGCCCATTTTCAGGAGTGTCCTTATCTGACCGCACCTGGCCGGATAAGCAAATATCTTCGGCACCCATCTGGTGCAGCGTCGATCTGCGCGATGGTAACCAAGCCCTCGCCCAACCCATGAGTGTTGAGGAAAAACTGGAGTTCTTCGATCTCTTAGTAGGGGTTGGATTTAAGCAAATCGAAATCGGATTTCCTTCTGCTTCCGACACAGAATTTGCCTTTACACGCCGTTTAATAGAAGAGCAGCGCATACCGGACGATGTAACCATTCAGGTTCTTGTTCAATGCCGTGAGCACTTAATCGAACGCACCGTCGAAAGCCTTATCGGCGCGAAGAGTGTTATCATCCACGTCTACAATTCGACCAATCCACTCCAGCGAGATATTACCTTCAATAAGGACAAATCTGAAATCAAGGCGATCGCTGTTCAAGGAGCTCAGTGGATTCAAAATCGATTGCCCCGACTCGAAGGGACTTCCGTAATTTTACAATACAGTCCAGAGAGCTTTTCTGACACCGAAACGGAGTATGCTCTGGAAGTATGCGAGGCGGTCTTAGATGTGTGGCAGCCCACTCCTGAGAGGCCAGCGATTTTAAATTTGCCTGCGACTGTTGAATGGGCGACTCCCAATGTTCACGCTGACCAAATTGAGTGGTTTTGTCGTCATATGAAGCGCCGTGATCGAGCTATTATCAGCCTGCACACGCATAATGACAGGGGCACGGGGACTGCAGCGACAGAGTTGGCGTTAATGGCTGGTGCCGACCGCGTCGAGGGTACGCTCTTTGGCAACGGGGAGCGGACTGGGAATCTCGATATTATTCAGGTAGCTCTGAATATGTATACCCAGGGTGTAGACCCAGGGCTCGATTTTTCAGATCTGCCGAAAATTCGTAATTTGTATGAGAAGGTGACGCGGATGTCTGTTCACGAGCGTCATCCTTATGCTGGTGATCTCGTCTTTACTGCATTCTCAGGCTCACACCAAGATGCGATTAAAAAGGGAATGGATCGCATGCAGGTCGACGAGCAGGATCTGTGGCGTGTCCCTTATCTCCCGATCGACCCGGAAGACATTGGGCGCAGCTATGATGCTATTATTCGAATCAATAGCCAGAGCGGGAAAGGCGGCGTAGCATTCATTCTGGAACAAGAGTTTGGTCTTGAGTTGCCGAAGAAAATGCACCCGGAAGTAGGACAATTAGTAAATCTACGCGCCGACTCGCTCAGCCGCGAACTGAATGCTGATGAAATTTATGCAGTGTTCCAAAAAGCTTATCTCGATATACGCGAACCGCTTCGTGTGACTCAGTATGCCGTCAGGCATAGCAGCTCAGATGTGGACGATGTGAGTTTTGAGGCGGATGTAATCTTTAAAGGAGAGCAGCAAAAAATCTCAGGTAAAGGGAACGGTCCGATCAGTTCATTGGTCAATGCCATCGAGCGACAGGGTTGGAAGGACTTCCAGCTGCTTGACTACCGCCAGCACGCTGTGGGTGTTGGATCCGGAACCCGTGCGGCATGCTACATAAACCTCGGTAAATCTGGCACTTCGGACTGTTCCGTTTTTGGAGCAGCACTGGATTCAAACACCGAAGCAGCAAGTATATATGCAGTGATAAGCGCTTTTAACCGTCTTCAACGTTTGAGCGGTTAAATTTGGGTCAATGTGGACATGAGTGAGCAGGAGAGCATTCGCGTAAGAAATCGGTTTATTCGCTACCGTAACGTCTTGTTATCTGAGGCGGATTTTGCGCCCTTGTTTTCTGAATTTGACAGACACCTGCGCCAATATGGTCAAGAAATAGACGCGTCGCACCGCGAGATTTTTCAAAGCTGCCTGGCTGCATTCACCTTACATTGTGCTTCGCACCCTCGGAATGAGACGCTCGCTTGGACACTTAGTTTTCAAGACCCATTGCTGAATGTATTCCTCGGAGGCGACACTCAAGATGGGAATGTCGTGGGTCGTGTATTCATTGAGAACGTAAAGGTGGAGTCATACAACAGTTTCTATCAAGAGCTCGTGGTTCGCGGAAAACCCCTGCACCGGAGTTTTGTGGAATTCGAAGGGCATGATCCATTGATTGCTGCAGAGACCTACTATGCACGCTCCGAACAGCGACCCGCGCGTTTTTTCCAATTGTCTGATAGTCGTTTTGTGATGTTGGGTGCACATCCAGATTTCGAAGAAGACTGGTTTAGTGCGCTCACTCACGAAGATGTCGAGGCATTGGAAGCCACCGAAACGCTCGTCGATATCGAGTCGCGTGACTATGGCTGGTTTTGCGGATGCAACGACCGTCGAATTTTCCAGGTTTTGGAAAACGTGGTCGCGCATGGTATGGAAGAGCTTTTCCAGGAAGATCCATCCGTAACGGTTCAATGTCCGCGTTGTGCGGCCAAGTATATTGTAACTCGTGAAGCCATGGAGGCTCACATGGCCGAAATTGAAAAGGCGTCATTAAAATCGCCGCCCTCGGAAAGCTAGGCAAGGTCGCTCAAGGAGCCGTAGTCTGCCCGGAATAATTTCTGATAAAGACGAATGGCCTCTCCGTCCGTGAGTGCTGATAAGGCGTCGCAAATGTAGCGGATGCGCAGAGTGTCGGAGTCAGCTTGCCTGATGCGTAGGTCCCAACTTGAGGGGAGGATGCTCAGTCGGTCATGTGTCTCAGATAAGTAGGCATCCATGACGGCATCAAACAACTCAATCAGTAAATGCCGGCCGCGAAATTCATTCTGCTGTATCTGAGGCGATCGAAAAATTAGATCCACGGCGATGCGCTTGTAGAGCGAGCACTGGCGAGCAATGTCACCGTCTACTTTCAAACGCCATGCTGAGCGATCGTTCAAATCGTCCGTTTCGAGACTTAGAGCGGAGATGAATTGTCCCACTTTGGCAGCATGTCGGCGTTCGTAGGTCCCGTCGTTAATGCGCTCTCGAAGCTTATCGAGATCCTGGACATCTGCCTCATCGAGATCCTCTTGCTGCTCCATCCATTGATGGATGCGGGTGCTCGTGAGGTAGCCTGCTTGGATGCCATCAGACAGATCGTTGAGTGAGTAGGCTGTATCATCTGCCCAGTCCATGATTTGGCATTCGAGGGATTTTTCGAAACCTGGGCCTGTCTCTTGCACCCAATTTAGGACCGATTCCTGTTCGTCATAGATAAAGTGATTTTTGGGATAGGTGGCTTTCCCCGCCTCTGTGGTGCGGACTAGCGAGGAAAATGTGGTTTTATATTTTAATGTCGCATCCACAAAGGCGCGCGTCGGGTTCATGCCCACAGGGCGATCTGGCCTCTCGAAAATTAAGTGGGTCAGAATGCGTAGAGTCTGAGCATTGCCCTCAAATCCGCCATGGGGTGCCATGCAGGCGTTAAGTGTGCGTTCACCAATATGTCCAAACGGCGGGTGCCCCAGGTCGTGGGCTAGGCATGCAGCTTCAACCAGATCGACATCGATCAGGCCGAGACCCGAAGATGTTTCAGCCAGCTCATAATTCATGCGTTCCACAATCGACCGGCCAATCTTTGCTACTTCGATCGAGTGAGTGAGACGCGTGCGGTAAAAGTCATAGTCTCCCGATTGAAAGACCTGGGTCTTTGATTGTAGCCGACGAAATGCGTAGGAAAATGTTATGCGGTCTCGATCAATCTGGAACGGAGTTCTCGGATCTCCCGAGCGTTGGGATTTCCTTGAATGAGATGTATCAGGCATCCAGCGTTCGCAATCGCGGTCCGAGTAAAGCGAAGAAGGCGGCATTATACGAGAAGAAGCGCTGTCTGGCGTCTGTGCAAACTTTTGGAAGACTGAAGCGTGGTTTTATTGTGACGGCATAAGAATCGCTCACACTCGATGCCATGTCGCATGCAGCAAATCCACCGATTCGTGTTACAGTTTACTGTGCCGCAAGCCCGAGCCTAGATAAGAAATACTACCAATTTGCTGAAGCACTCGGTAATGAATTGGTATCGCAAGGGATGGAGTTGGTGTATGGCGGCGGTGGGCGCGGTCTTATGGGGGCGCTGGCTGATGCAGTCTTAAATGCTGGGGGCAAGGTGCGTGGTGTGATCCCAAACTTTATGATCGATCGCGAATGGGCTCACCCCAAGGTCAAGGATTTGGAGCTGGTGAATACCATGCATGAACGCAAGACGGCCATGGTGGCACAATGCGACGCTATCGTGGCGCTTCCCGGAGGTTGCGGCACATTCGAAGAACTCCTGGAAGCATTTACCTGGAAGCGGCTCGACTTGATTGACAAGCCCATCGTTGTCGTGAACCAGGATGGATACTATAACGGCCTTAAGGCCTTATTTGATCACTCGGTCCAGGAGGGCTTTATGGCTGAGGATTTTCTAGACTATTGGCAGTTCGTTACGACTCCAAAGGAAGCTGTCGAGCATATCGATCGTGCCGTTCATAGATAGGTGACGCCTTCGATATCTGGCTTATCCCAGCCATTTCACCCATTCTCCATGGGGTTGAGCTCGAGCTATCATGCTTGAATGTTCCTCACCGCCTTTGAAAATGCTGAGATTGAGGCCCGGTTTAATGTTATTGTGAATATGGATTAGATCACGTGTCCGTCCGATTCTTTCAATTTTTTGAAGGAAGGCTTTGCGCGCATCTTGGCTGATTTGATTTGCGACATGTGTGTGGTAAATCGCTGGGATCACATTATCCGGCAGGCTGGTGATGATATCGTCCACTTCTACGAACCCATCGCCCTCGCGGAGGTCTAATTGCTGTTCTGAAGTAAAGTAGAGCGCAGCCTCTAACCGCGAACGACGCTCGATAAGTTCAGGCCAAACGAGAGCCATCAGCCAGGCCCGCTCGTCATCGTCAGTGGCTGATATGGTATTGAGGTCCAGGCCGATGCGATGAGAAATCATCGGAGCTGGTCTACTAAATATATCTGGTGTCTCTCCTTCGAATCTGGACTCTAGAGTGATTGGAGAACTTGTATTTCCCCAACCGACGCCATTGCCGTAGTCATACGCATACTGATCCCAGAAAAGGTTGAGCCCGGCACTACAGCCGATTTCGATCAAAGCGATAGAGCGGTTATCGAAGCCCTGTGTGGCGCTGAGAAAAATGGGTAATAGGTAAACACATCGCCGGACTTCATTTGTCTGAACCCGACGGTTTTGCAGGCAGGTGGCAACTGACTCTCGATACTCAAAAATGAACGAGCGAAACGCGCTATAAGCTCCATCAGGCGATTTCGCAGGTTTACTGAGCCAGGGAAAATATTCAGCGAGCTTATTCCCCGGATATTTGGCCAACACATACTGAGTAGCACCGAAGAGCATATTAGCCGGCGGCTGCTCAGGACGACAACACTCGGCTACCAGCGCCAACATCTCCGTGTCTTTAGCGATCTCTAAAGCAAGCGCAGCATATAGGGGTGAACTCTCCGGACATTCTTTTTCGCCGAAGTGTTGGAAACGTTCTGATAGACCAGAATCCATTTCCCTATCGATGTAGGCCCATCAACTCATTTGCACCGAAAATCTACTAGAGAAGTGTGGCTATTCTTGGCTCTAAAGTTGGCCTCAATCTAAGCTACTTTCCACGAGTGAATCGATGGGGTCATTTTGGCCAATCAGTTTAGCATTTGCCGATGTCCTATCTGGCAAGATATGATGATACAGTGTACTGAAAGCAAAGTTCGGAGCCGAGGCCCCATGCATTTGGACGCGCTCAGCGCCGCGTCGTGTATTATCCATCATCCACGCTGGAAGGCGCAGGTGATAGGGATTTCGCTCGATTTCTCCCCGGTGCTCGGCAAGGGCCTTTAAGAGCAGAGCTAGATCACCCTTCGACGATTCAATCATGAGGTTGGGATAAGTGTTGGGATGCCAAAACTCGGTTTTGAATAGGTGGGGTCTTGGCAAGCCATTCTCAACGGCGTTGAGGGCGTCCATAACCAAACGATATGTTCCCTCGTGTGCAGGATGCCCGTCATGTTCATGTGGGAGGAAAATGGCGTTCGGTTTGTGCAGGTAGATCAACTCTACGACCTCTTTGCACCAGATTTGCCAAGTAGTGGGTCGTCCGTCTTTCGGCTCCTGCACCCGCGTATCGCTGGTGACGCCGATGTAGCCTAATTCATGTAAATCGAAGTCGACGATAGCACAGGCGCGTTTCAGCTCATTGCGTCGAGCATCGCGCCGTTCGGGGTCGCTGCCCAGAGTTACGGCGACATTGATGACATGGGCCTTGAGTTCACGCCGTATGCGTAACGGGAGCGCGCCGACTATCACTTCATCATCTGGATGGGGTGAGAAGAGAAGGACTTTTGGGCCTGTTTTCGCTAGGCCACTGAGGTCGGGGACATCCGCCACCTGAAAAGGAGACTTCAAAGCATTGAGGTAGGCGTCGACTGTGTTCATGAATTAGCCATACACTTCGTAGGTTTTTTTGGGGAGTGCGGCTAGGAAGTATTTACCGTAGGGCTTTGTGAGGATGCGGTTGTCAAGGATGGTGATGGTGCCAGTATCACTTTGGTTCCGAATGAGGCGTCCGAGGCCCTGACGAAATTTAATGAGGGCGTCCGGAACGATCATTTCCATGAAAGGGTTGCCGCCCTGTTTTTGAATCCATTCGACGCGCGCCTCGTGGATAGGGTGGGAGGGATTTTCGAAGGGTAGACGTGTGATGATGAGGTGTTCGAGGGCCGGGCCAGGTATATCGATGCCAGTCCAAAAAGAATCCGTTCCGAACATGACGGCGTTCCCGGCATTCTTAAAGGCGGCGACCATGTCGGTGCGGGAAAGGTCTTTACCTTGCACGAATAATTCTCGTCCCATGCGCTCAATTGGAAATTCGCAGCTTTGAGTAGCCTTTTGGAGCTCCGCGTAACTGGTGAACAGCACGAGGACGCCTCCGTTCGTTTGTTCTGCCCAATGAATGATCTGGTCAGATAAAGTATCGATTTGAGACAAAGACCGTTCGTTGCGGCCGTCATTGCGCTCAATCAGAGGCTGCCGAAACACCTGAACAGTGCAGTTCGTTTCGTAATCGAATGGCGAGTCGACTCGTTGAGATTCGGATCCGTCCCCTCCGACCTTGGAGGCGAAGCGATCTAGGCGTTTGCCTGCACTGAGCGTGGCACTGGTGAGTAGGAGAGATGTTTCTCCATTGAATAGATAGTCGCGTAGATAGGGAGCCACGTGGATGGGTGCGGAGCGCACTTGGGTATTGGTCCCCCGCTTGCCGCTGCGCTCGACCCAATAAACATGGTCGTCAGCTTTGAACTCGTTACAGGCAATAAGTCCCTGGTAGAGGCTGAATAGTCGTTTGCGATGATCTTTAAGCTCAGGTATTTGTCTTTCGTCCTGGATGCGGTTTTCCAGTGTGCCGAGTGCATCGACGAGTCTAGCTATAGGAAGTAGCTCATCGATAGGGGACCAATGCGGCTCGTGTAGACGTGCGATAGAGCGTTCATCGAGGAAGCGCACATGGATCTCGTTAAAGTAATTATCCGCAGCAAGGATGGCATGACTTGCCAAGTCCAGGGTGCGCGGGTCTCCGTGTTTCTTTAGGAAGCCACGATCCTTTGTGGGATTATAAAGGCGATTGAGGGCTAGACTGACTGCGTAAGAAGAGATCGCATTTCCAAAGTGCTCGGTGGCGATATCGGGGACGGTGTGTGCTTCGTCGAGCACAACGCTGTCCTCGGCGAAGAGGATGCCTTTTTGATCGGCTGGGGCGCTCATACCCGCGTTGAGCAAAGCGAATAGCAGGCTGTGGTTGACGATTCGAATGTCGCTGGAGAGCACTTCTTTTTTTGCTTTTTGGTAAAAGCATACCTCGGGTGAGCAATTCGTGCGCGAACAGGTGGACGACTCGGCGCTTACCATGTCCCAGATGTCGGGTGTAACGGGCGGAGTGAGTTCGTGCCTCAGTCCCGTTTTGGACGACTGTGCCCAGGCCGCGATGCGTTGTAACTCTTGCGATTCAGAGTCGACCGCCATGCTACCGATTTGCTCGATAGCGCGTTGTAGTCGGGTGGTGCATAAGTAGTTTCCTCGTCCGACAAGAAGTGCGGTCTTAAAACCCGCAAAAGCTTTCAGCTCCGGTATCGATTCGAAAAGAGCGCGGCAGTGCTCCAGGTCTTTCTTTTGCAGTTGTTCCTGGAGCGCGATGGTATGGGACGAGATAACCAGGGGTCTTTGCTGAGACACTGCCTTGATGATCCCAGGAACTAGATAAGCCAAACTCTTCCCAGTTCCTGTTCCTGCTTCGAAGAGTAGAGACGTATCAGTAGTAAAAGACTGAGCTGTCTTGATGGACATGATCTCCTGTTGCGGGCGGTATTCTAAACCGTTCCGGCTCACGAGATAGCCGTCCGAAGCGAATATTTGCTCCACTAAGCCCACGATATCTACCGACGCTTGAGGAGTGGTGTTATCGTTCAGACTGATCACGTAGCTAAGGCTGCTTCAATACTGGGATTTGAAAACAGAAAAGCCCGGCATATAGCCGGGCTTTTCTGTTTTTGAAAAAGAGTGCTGGTCGATTAATTGATTGCTGGACCTTCAACAATAACCGTCGTGGCCCCTGCATTAACCGCATCACTAACATTGGTGGTGGCAGTGCTCGGAGAAGCAGAGCGAGGATGGGAAACTAGGTTCACAATCACTTCTTCGTTATTTCCAGAAAATTTTGTCACGTGACTATCCAGGTAAGCTATGTGGCCTGTGTTTGAACCCCAGGGAGAGGCCGCGGCTGTCCAAAACCCCCCTGCTTCGAGGCCCTTTGTCCAGATGAGTGGCGTCTGTGTCGCAGGAGAAGTGAGGCTGAGGCCAGCGACAGCCGAATAAGATACTGGGGCTGCTGCAAAATTTCCGTCAATAGCACCCGCTGCATCAACAATCGTTGTATACTGGACTACGTCTGCGGCTACGTCGTCTGAGAAACCAATAAAATACAAATTTGGATCGTTGAGGTCCACATTAGCAGCAAGAACCGCTGCCCAATTTTGTATGTCTGGAGCAGCAGCTGATGGGATGTTTCGAGCACGTGAACCAGATGTGGAGTAGGTTTGGTAGGAGGTGGCTATTTGCTTTAGATTACTTGCAGACTGTGTCTGCTGAGCGGTTTCTTGCACAGCGCCGATGGTCGGGATTAAAATCGCAGCAAGGATACCGATGACCGCGATAACAGTCAGGAGCTCAACAAGGGTAAAGCCTTGGCGGTGTGATGGTTTTTGGGGTGACTTCATGGATAGGATGTTTTGAGGTGATGAGGGGTGAAAGGGATCTGTTAGATTAAGCTTGTTCAACGGTTGATTTGCAAGGTTAATAAGGGAGTGGATAAGAAGATGCGAGGCGGGTGGCTATGCTTCTGGCTTCTTCGATTGCCTCAGGATTTTTTGGATCTTTAAGGACTGTATCGATCGCCTCGGCAATCTGGGGCATATCGCCCTCTGTCATGCCACGAGATGTTACCGCAGGCGTGCCCATACGAATACCGCTGGTCTTGAACGGGCTACGATCTTCACCAGGAACGGTATTTTTGTTCAGAGTGATATGGGCTTTGTCCAGAGATTTTTGGGCCAGGCTCCCAGTTAGTTCAGGCAGGTTTTTGCGGAGGTCGATCAAGCAAAGGTGATTATCGGTGCCGCCGGATACTACGTAGTAACCTCGGTTGATCATGGATTGTGCTAACTCCACTGCGTTGAGGCGCACTTGAGCCTGATACTCTTTAAACTCTGGTTTTAATGCTTCAAGGAAGCACACGGCCTTAGCAGCAATCACATGCATCAGTGGGCCTCCTTGAGTTCCAGGGAATGCGGCCGTGTCGACTTTTTTTCCTAATTCCTCATCCCGCGATAAAATCAATCCGCCTCGCGGTCCACGCAGTGTCTTGTGGGTTGTCGTAGTGACAAAATCAGCATGATCGATGGGCGAGGGGTGTTCCCCCGCTGCAACTAGACCTGCGATGTGAGCGATATCGGCGAGGAGATACGCGCCGACACTTTGGGCGATTTCCCCCATCCTTTCAAAATCGATAATGCGCGAATACGCCGAAGCCCCGACTGTGATCATCTTGGGCTGTTCTTTCTTGGCCACTGCTTCGATTTGATCGTAGTCGATCAGTCCGGTTTCTGGATCCACACCGTAGTGCACAACATCGTAGAAGTTGCCGGAAAAATTCATGGGATGTCCATGAGTGAGGTGTCCTCCGTCTTCGAGACGCATGGTGAGGATTTTGTCGCCCGGTTTAATCGCTGCCAGATAGACGGCCGCATTTGCCTGACTGCCCGAGTGTGGTTGAACGTTGGCAAACGCAGCTCCAAACAGCTCTTTGGCACGATCACGCGCGAGGTCTTCGACATGGTCCGCAAATTCGCAACCGCCATAATAGCGCTTACCAGGATAGCCTTCAGCATACTTGTTGGTGAGGATGCTGCCGGTCGCTTCGATCACTGCTGGGAGTGTGAAATTCTCCGATGCGATTAATTCGATATGGCTTTGCTGTCTACTCCGCTCGGATTCGATTGCAGAGAAAATCTCTGGATCAATTTCGGCGAGGGAAGCTGGATTGAGGGTGAGTGGCGATATGATGGTGCTCATTGGGAAATTCGTGTTAAAGGGTGTGGTTTTAGGTTTTTCGGCGCAAGTAATCTATGATCGACGGAATTGCCTCGACCATGCTGTCACGAGAGGCTTCATAAAGCGGGAGTGGGCCGCCAAAGGGATCTGGGATTTGTGCCGACTCATCGTTCACATCCGAAATAAGTTCACGCATTAGCATGACGGGGGGGGCATCAGGAACGTTAGCCAGCGCTTGTGTGAGGGCCGCTTTGTGGCTCTCCGTCATCCCAAATATAACCAGGGCCTCATCGATCAGCTGATCGCTCAATGGAGAGCTGCGGAAGTCTTCGAGCGGAATCCCCACTTTCTTGAGGGCGACTACAGAATTTTCCGAAGCCGGATCTCCTGGATAGGCGGCCACCCCTGCCGAGCGCACCTGGATGGATTTGAGTGGCTCAGGCTCTGCGTCTAGAGCGTGAGCGAGCAGCCGTTCAGCCATGGGACTGCGGCAGACATTGCCCGTGCAGACGAAGACGACAGTATTACGCTCCAATGACATGATTTAAATGTAGGTGATCCAGAGGTGAAGTAAAGTCCAGTGCGGGAAGGATCAAGGGATTATACTAGCCAATGATTGAATGAAGCCTCCAGACGCAATGTGTTCTTCGTACACGTCTCCTGATGGGACTAATCTAATCAGTTCATTGCCTCCAGGATGAAACGAGACGCGGCCAGACAGAACATGCCGTTCGTTTGTAAGCTCTGGGAATTGGGCCATCAAATAACAACGTCCTGCACCCGAGGCTTTTTTAAATAGGTCATCGAACAGATTCTGTCCCAATCCTTGGCGTTTTAAAAGTATGAGGGCAAACCATTCAACTGGCGGGATTTCATGTGTCCCCAAGCTAGGGCGAAATACCGCACTTTTAATGATTTGATTTATCGCGAACGTATGCAGTTTAGGCGATATAGCTCCGTTTTCTGCTTGAGCTACATGGCGCATGAGCTGTTTCCGCATCTCCATCGCCGCGGCGACGCGCTGTCGTGCTGCTGCACGTCCAGATGTCCCCAAAAACTCGATACGACCGGGAAGGAAGTAAGCCTGCAAGCCAGCTCGTCGCGCCACAAACTCTATGGCCAAGTAAGCATTGGTCTGGCGTAACCGTACGCTGATTTTTGTTTGAGAGTCGCTTGGCTCTGCGAACGTTACGGCAGGGATCTCTACATTCGGGTGGGTGCGTTTTACCTCGTCAAAAATAACCTCTACGACGTGAGGCACGGGACGATCAAGGAAGCTCAAATCGGAAATCTCCGTGGTGTAGAAGGCCGAACGGATGTCCGCGCGCGCCGCAGCACAGAAGGCAAAGAGGGTCGTGAATAGAAAGACGAAATAGGAGAATCTCATCTACGAAACGTATTTCTGAACGATCGGTATGCGTCGTCCCACACCGAAAGCCAGTGGGGTTACTTTAAGCCCCGGGGCTGCCTGTTTCCGTTTATATTCATTTAAATCGACTTTTCGGACCACGTCTTTGACCACCTCAGTATCGTAGCCATCTGCAATGATTTCCTCTGTACTCAAACCGCTTTCCACATAGCGCTCTAATATTGCGTCAAGGATGTCGTAAGCCGGTAAGCTATCCTCATCTTTTTGATCAGGGCGTAATTCTGCCGACGGGGGCTTGGTTATGGTATTCCAGGGTATGATCTCTCTTTCCCTGTTCACATGGCGCGACAGCTCAAACACGATAGTTTTAGGAACGTCGGATATCACAGCGAGGCCACCACACATATCTCCGTAGAGCGTGCAGTATCCCACAGCGAGTTCTGACTTGTTTCCGGTCGTGAGCAACAGGGCGCGGAACTTATTCGACATCGCCATCAATAACAACCCCCTGGAGCGTGCCTGGATATTTTCCTCTGTTACGTCCGCTTCCAGTCCAGCGAACAAGGGCTGAAGAGCAGTGGTAGCCGATTTCACCAGATCAGTGATAGGCACAGGATGGTATTCGATGCCCAGGTTTTTCGCCAATGCTGCCGCGTCGTCTCGGCTGTGCTGGCTAGAAATGGAAGAGGGGAGGCTGATGCCAATGACATTTTCTGGGCCTAATGCGCGCGCGGCGATCGCAGCGGTGAGTGCGGAATCGATACCGCCACTCAGGCCGATCAACGCTTTCGAAAAACCGGTCTTGTGCGCATAATCAAGGAGGCCGAGCGTCAGTGCTGCTAAGAGATCTTCCATGTCGTCAGGAGCTGTTACGTGTCCGTAGTCTTCGCTAGGTTCCTCGGTGTCGATCACCGTAAGTGCTTCCGAGAAAGCGGGAGCGGATCCGAGTAATTTGCCTTGGGCGTCGACGACGAAACTCTTGCCGTCGAAAATGAGCTCATCGTTACCGCCTACAGCATTACAATACACGAGAGACGCTCTAGCCTTTTGAGCAGCATCCTTTACCAAGTCGACCCGGAAGCGATCCTTTGCCAGGTGCCAGGGGCTGGCGGAACAGTTGATGATTAAATCGACCTTAGCATCGGCAAGTCTCTGGACGGGGTCGGTTTGATATCTCTGCGACGTGGGGATGTCAGGGTGCTTCCAGATGTCTTCGCAAATGGTAATTCCGATGCGTTTACCATCGAGTGTGATTATAGGGTTTTCTGTGCCCGGCTCAAAATAGCGGTCCTCGTCGAAGACATCATAAGTGGGTAAGAGCGATTTACAGGTGGTGTTGATGACCGTGCCGTTCTGCATCATGAGCACTGCGTTGTGGCAGGGACGACCCTGCTTTGTTCGGTTTCTTATTACCGTGCCTACTGCGGCGGGTATGTCTCCAACGACCTGTTGAAACTGTGCTGTGTAGGTCTCTACATCCTGAATGAAGCGAGATTTAAACAGTAAATCCCGCGGAGGATAGCCACAGGTTACCAGCTCGGGGAAGACAACGATGGCCGCGCCTTGCGCTACCAGATCTAGGTAGGCCTGCGTCATTTTCTCGCAGTTGCCCGCGAGGTCCCCAACGATTGTATTGATCTGGGCGATCCCTATTCTCATCGCTGTATTTACTCCCAGAGAAAGCTCTTAAATTCACTCAGCTCTGTTCCGGCCTGATCGACAAGCGTAAGCTTCCAAGCGAGGGGGCGCGCATCAGCATCTGGCCAATCGGAGCCAGTCAGTCCGGCGTGAATTTCCCAAGTGTGTTTATCGTGTTTGGGCAGGATGAAGCTATAACTGCGCGGTTCCGCAGAGTAGGGTGTGATGACTTCGAGCTGGAGGCGTGATCCTTCAGGCAGAGTGGTGACCGACCCCTCTAACTCCGCTATAAAATAGAAGCCTTCAGAGTGCTCTTCTTGGGTGCGCACGATGTATCTGCGCTGTTCCGCCTCACCTTTCGAAAAATACGAGCGGACCGTTTTGTAAACCTCAGTTTCTTTGTAACCTTGGGAGACGCGGTTGATGGAAATCGGCTCCTTTGCTTGAAGGATAGGGGCTGACACGATGATGAACAAGGCAGTGAATATAAATCTTACCATGGTGATCGGGTAGGACGTTGACGGATAAACTCGAAAGTATAGGACGGAAGTTCTTCGATAAAACGAGACGGAGCAAGACGGGTAGCCGGACCGCGACCGAGAGAGAGGAGTGGATAAGTAAGGTATAACTCATCCATAGCACGCGTAAGGGCCACATAAAAAAGTCGGCGTTCCTCATCCATATTGTCTTCTTCGATGGAGCGGCGTGTCGGAAATAGGGAGTCCGCACACCCGATGACGATCACGACGGGATATTCCAGGCCCTTTGCTTGGTGGATTGTTGTGAGTCGAACCTTGTCTTCATCTGAGTCATCTGACGATTTATCACCGGTTTCTGATGAGAGTAAAACGAGCTCTGCGAGCAGTTCGTTTATATTCTCATATTGCCGAGCGAACTGAGCAAGCGACTCGAGGTCTTCCTGACGCTGGTCGGCATTGTCATAGGAGCGAATGAGATAGTCCGCATACCAGCCGTGATGGATGGCTGCAGTGATCGCAGAAGGATCCTCGCCTTCTTGCATCATGTGATACGCATCGGTGAGCGTCTGCGCCAGTTGGATATACTCCTCGCGAGCATCTTTGGGTGCTTTGGCGATGATTGCATTATTGAGTAGTATTGATGCGCCGGAGACCTCGTTTTTCTCCGCGAGTTCGCGAATGAGGGTATGAAGTTTTCGAGCAGAGACGTCGCCGACCTTCGGCAACAGTTTGATAAAGCGGAGGAATGCTGTGTAATCGAGGGGGTTTACAATGAAACGGAGTTGAGCTGTGAGATCGCGCACATGAGCCTGTTCGAAGAAGCGCACGCCGCTGGTTATGATGAAGGGGACGCCTGCCTTGGATAGTTCCATTTGAAGTTCCATCGCGTGGAAATGCGAACGATAGAGGATGGCAACATCTCCTAATGACCGTCCTTCCTCATGGAGCGCTGATAGGCGGTGAATGACCCAACGCGCTTGCTGCTGGGTGTCCACGAAAGGCATGATAACGGGAGTCATGTTCGCCTCACGAACGGGGACGAGCGTTTTGGCATAGCCCGAGCCGGCCGGCTGATTGGCGAGTACGGCATTCGCCATTTTCAGGATCTCCGGTGTGCTCCGGTAGTTGGTTTCGATCTTGATGATACGTGTTTCTGGATGGCGCTGCGGGAACGTGAGGATGTTATCAAAATCCGCTCCACGCCATGTGTAGATGCATTGTGCATCGTCTCCAACGGCCATGATGTTGTGCTCGCCAGCAACGGTGTCTACGATTGCCGATTGGAGATAGTTGGTGTCTTGATACTCATCGACGAGCACGTAGCGAAATTGATTCTGACAATACACCCGTGCCGTCTCGTCCTCCTTGAGGAGCCGTAGCCATTCGGTCAAGAGGTCATCATAATCGGCTACCTGATCCGCTTTTTTCTGTTTTTCATAGGCTTCAGCAAACAGTTTGATGGATCCTGGCAATTGCGGAGAAAAGAGTCCGTAGCGCTCTTGGGCGAGTATGGCTGGGTCTTGCCCGGTATTGCGCGCATAGCTGATCAAGCTGTGGATGACGGCGGGCTTCGGATTGCTCTTGTTTTTCAGAAAGTCTTTATCGAGATCCTTGATGACGGCAGAGAGTAGGCCGTGAGCGTCGTCTTGATCCATAATGTTGAAGGAAGACTTGAGCTCCACGCTATCGCCAAATTTCCGCAAAAGCCGATTGCCAATCGAATGAAACGTCCCTCCCCAAAATTGCTTTTTTGAAACGCCCGTTAGGTCTTCGACACGATCGAGCATCTCCTTGGCTGCTTTGTTGGTGAATGTGAGGAGTAATATATTCCAAGGAGCGACGCCTTTATGCAGAAGGTAAGCCACGCGATAGGTAAGGGTGCGCGTTTTGCCGGAACCGGCTCCAGCAAGGACGAGACAGGGTCCTTTAGGCGCTGTCACTGCCTCATACTGTTCGTCATTCAACTCCGCTCTAAAATCGATGGGCGGCAAGTCTGCGGGGACAGGCGGTTTGGAGAAGTTTTGGAAAGAAGGAAAAGCCATGTGGGAACACCGATAAGAAAGAGGGGGCAAGATGAAGTTTCAAGCTCAGCGCCAGACCTGAGATCACAGCACCACCATCGTATCGCGATGGACGACTTCAAGGCGGCGACGGCGGGGAAAGATACTTTGGATGTCCGTGGTGCTCAGGCCGGCAATCTGTTGTAGATGGATGTGACTGAACTGACTGATCCCTCGGGCAAAGGGTTGACCTCTAGAATCGATGATTTCTACCACATCGTTGATCGAGAATTCGCCGTCGACATGCGTGACCCCCTTGGCAAGCAGGCTACTCTGTTTGTTGACTAGAGCTTCACGAGCGCCTGCGTCGACGGTGACTTTTCCTTTTGGTTTTTCAAAGAATGCTATCCAGCGTTTTCGACTCCCTATGGCGTCGCCGTGAGGGACGAAAAACGTGCCCTCAGGCGGGTTGAGGGGCGTATCAAACCAGAGCGATAAGATATGGTCGAGGCGACCGCTTCCGATAAAAACGCCGCAGCCTGAGCGTGTGGCGATACCGGCAGCAGTGATTTTAGATATCATACCTCCGACAGCGGTGGGTGATGCTGTTGTGCCGGCCATGCCTTCGATTTCTTTGGAGATCTCGTCGACGACGGGTACGACCTTCCCGGTCCCTGTTATGTCGATGAGTCCGGGAGCCGTGGACAGAATAAACAGCTGGTCGGCTTTGGTGAAACTCGCTACAAGGGCAGACAGCACGTCATTGTCGCCAAACTTGATTTCTTCAGCGCTCACTGAATCGTTTTCGTTTATGATCGGAACGATTCCCCGTGATAAGAGCATGTCTAGCATGTTGCGGGTGTTAATGTGTCGCTCACGCTCGCGGACGGCATCGTGCGTAAGTAAGACCTGCGCGCCCCGTATTTTGTGGCGATCCAGACCTTTGCGCCATGTGTCGATTAGGGTGCTCTGTCCAATCGCGGCGCAGGCCTGGAGTAGGGGAATATTTTCGGTGGGTCGGGCATTGAGGCCCAGGGTTCCCATCCCTAAGCCAATGGATCCGGAGCTGACTACGATGACGTCGATATTTCTACGGCGCAGATCAGCGATTTGGTCACAAAAATGGTAAATGCGCTCAGTATCCAGCTCGCCGATACCTCGTGTGAGGATGCCGGTCCCACACTTAATTACAACGCGTTGGATATTTTCTCTGATTGAGGCCATTTATGGAAAAGCCAGGGTGGCAATACCCTGGCTGTTTTTCTCAATATGAGGTGTCGATTGTGAATGAGATAGCAGCTTGAGCTAGACGGTCATGAGGTCTGCTTCCTTTTTCTTCAACTGATCTGCGATGGCTGCAGTCGCGGTATCAGTCAATTTCTGGACGTCCTTTTCAAAACGCTTTAGATCATCTTCAGAAATTTCCTTAGCCTTTTCAGCTGCCTTGAGGCTGTCCATTGCATCGCGCCGCACCTGACGCGCACGCACGCGACCTTCCTCGGCGATTCCATGGGCCACTTTCACCAAATCCTGACGACGTTCTTTACTGAGTTCGGGAATGGGGACTTGGATCGATTGACCCATGACGTTTGGGTTGAAGCCCAGGTTTGCGGCAATGATGGCCCGTTCGACGTCTTTGATGACGCTCTGGTCCCAGGGCTGAATCTTGATCAACCGGCTGTCTGGTGTGGTGATCGCCGAAATATCCCGCAATTTTACAGTCGAGCCGTAGGCTTCGACAGAAATGCCGTCGACCATGCTTGGCGAAGCCTTGCCGGTGTGGATATTTGCGAATTCTTTTTGAGTGAACTCAGTGGCCTTAGACATGCCGTCGTCGGCTTTTAGGATTATTTCGTCAGCGTCCATTGGAGGAATTATGAAGGTTGAGGGATAGGGTATGAAAGAAGAAAAGCTGCCTTACCCATCTGTGCAGAGGGTGCCGATCTTTTCGCCCATCACGGCGCGGAGAATGGCATTTTCTTCTTTGATGCCAAAAACCATGATGGGCATCTTGTTTTCCATGCAAAGTGAGAAGGCTGTAGAGTCCATGACATTGATCCGTTCCTGAAGAGCCTGGAGGTAGGTGATGTGATCGTATTTGACGGCGTCGTCGTATTTTTTCGGATCCTTGTCGTAAATGCCGTCGACGTTTGTGGCTTTCATGAGCATATCGGCTCCGATCTCACTAGCACGCAGTGCTGCACATGTGTCTGTGGAAAAATAAGGATTACCCGTGCCTGATACAAGGACGATGACGCGCTTTTTTTCCAGGTGACGCACAGCGCGGCGCAAAATGAAACGCTCAGCGAGTCGGTCAATTCCGATAGCGCTCATGACGCGAACGGTGACGTCCATTTTTTCCAGGCAGTCCATGAGCGCTAGGCCGTTGATGACAGTGGCGAGCATCCCCATGTGATCGCCGTTGGACCGGTCTATGCCGCGCTCGGTGCCTGACAGTCCGCGAAATATATTGCCGCCTCCGATGACGATTCCGATTTCGACGCCGAGCTCGTAGACCTCCTTTACCTCGCGGCAAATGTTTTCGAGAATTTCGGGATCGATAGGTTCGCCTGTTGCCTTGTTGAGCAGCGCCTCGCCACTGAGTTTGAGGATAATGCGTTTATATTTTGGCGTGGGATTCCCTGACGACTCGTCACTCATAATGGCGTGGAATCTGGGAACGGGCCATGCAAACGTCAATCGCCGACTCCATCAGCTAGAGCATGTTGAAGGATTTGTGGGCAGCCGGACTCTATTAAGTCGAGTACGCGCTCAAAACCTTCGCCTCCCCCGTAGTAAGGATCGGGTATATCGAGGGTGTCCTTTTCCGGAGAGAAGGAACAGAAAGTCCTCAGCTCAGCGGCATCTTCTCCTGCCGCACTGCGCAGCCTGCTTAGGTCTGAGAAATTATCTCGGTCCATAGCAATAATTAGGTCGAAACGCTGAAAATCCTCGATCTCTACTTGGCGCGCAGAGCCCCTGATTTCGTAGCCGCGACGTTTGCCTGCTGCTTGCATGCGGTGGTCTGGGGCGTTCCCAGTGTGGTAGCCGATGGTCCCTGCCGAATCGACTTCAACGCTATCAGGAGACTGAGATTTTTGGACAAATTCGCGGAATACACATTCGCCGGCAGGAGAACGGCAGATATTGCCCATGCAGACAAACAAGACACGATAGAGGGACATGACCCTTATCAATCGGCATGGTGCTGAGTTAGACAATTCATCAATTGTAGAAAACGTTCACTTTTTAAAAACGGTGACAAAATCGATGAGCTGTGCCCTGTTGTATGGATGGGCAAACAGCTATTAATTCTAGACTGTGATTCTACGCTTACCTCCATCGAAGGTGTAGACGAGTTAGCCCGTTTGAAGGGTGAAGCGGTCTTCCAAGCTTCGGAGGCTTTAACCAATCAGGCAATGGATGGCGAGGTTGCTGTAGAAGACGTTTTTGGAAAGCGGCTCCAGCTTATTCAGCCATCCTTAGAGCACTGCCTAAGGGTGGGCGAGAGCTACATTGAGGAGGTTGAGCCGACCGCACTTGAGTTGGTGCGTGCGGCGCGTGAAGCGGGTTGGGATCTAATCATTTTATCAGGTGGTTTTACTAAAGTGATCGAGCCGCTTGCTCGGTATTTGGGTATCGATCATATCGAGGCCGTGCCGCTCTTCTTTAATATTGATGGAAGTTACAACGGGTTTGATGAGACCTATCCAACCACACGTAGCGGCGGCAAGCCCGAGATCATCAACGAGCTTAAAGAGGACCTGAAACCCCAACGCATTGTTATGGTTGGGGATGGCGTGAGTGACTTGGAAACCCAGGAATATGTGGATCGATTCGTCGGCTTTGGTCGGTTTATGGCAAGAGATCGAGTCAAGTTAAAGGCGAGATACTTTGTGGAATCCCTCAGTGCGGTGATACCTCTTCTGGATTTTTGATCGCGTGGAGTGGCATCTCTTTACCATTGGGAAACCCTCATTGAGCTATGCGCGCGATGGCTATGAGACCTACGCGAAGCGGATTCAGCGCTGGGCTCGTATCCATCATCAACCCTTGCGGAAAAGCCAACAGATCGAAGAATCTAACCAACTGCTGAGTAAGAGCACCGGTATGCTGCGCATTGCATTAGATGAACGGGGTGAGTCTTTGACAACACGGCAGTGGTCCGAGCGAATCAGAGACTTGCATGATCGAAACGTGGGTAGCCGCAGGTTTGCTTTTTTGGTAGGAGGCGCCGATGGGCATACGGAAGAACTATGCCAGTCAGCAGATGCCGTTTGGTCTTTGAGTAGCTTAACCCTTCAGCATGAATTGGCTCTGGTCGTTCTTGCGGAGCAGATCTATCGTGTGCACTCACTCTGGGAGGGCATGCCGTATCATCGTGATTAAGCGCTGAGACGCAGTGCCATTTTGAAAGCGGCGTCAAAGCTCGTCGTCGTCGCCAAGTTCTTTCCAGCGATGGAGAACCCTGTGCCGTGGTCGGGGCTCGTGCGCACGTGGGGGAGGCCGAGTGTGATGTTCACGGCACTATCGAACTCAACCGTTTTCAGGGGGCCGAGGCCTTGGTCGTGATACATGGCAATGACGCCATCGAAGTCACCTTTCAAGTGGCGCCAAAAAACTGTGTCTCCGGGCAAGCATTCAGAAAGGCCAGGGAATTCGGGCCGCAAGTCGTTGAGCCATGGATTGAGCCGGCTGACTTCATCATTACCTAACATGCCCCCTTCTCCGGCGTGTGGGTTGACTCCGCATACTGCGATCCTGGGCTCCGGCTTGCCTTCACTAGTCAAAAGAAAATGGAGATTACGCACCGCGCGTTCTAAACCGGCGAAGGTGATTTCTTTGCCGACTCTGTTCAGGGGACAATGCCATGTCACCAAGGCTATGCGCATGTATTTCCCCGTAAATGCCATGGTGGGCTCACCACCCCATTGATCCGCGAAGAACTCGGTGTGTCCGGGGTAGTCGAACCCGACTTGCTGCATCCACGATTTGGCAATGGGTCCGGTAACGACCGCTCGATATTTGCCCGCAATGATTCCAGTAGCTGCTTCGTAGAGAGCGTCGCGTGCAATGGCCGCACCAGCGGTGTCGGGTTCGCCTGGGTGTATGATATATTCCTTGTCACCAACCGAAACGGCCTGAACTGAATTTGAAACGCGATGCTGCCTGGTCCAGTGGCTAGGCCCAATGATGCAGATATCGTTGTGATGCTGGGGATTGTCGGCCAACCAGTGGGCAATTACTTCTGGGCCCACACCAGCGGGATCGCCACAAGTAACTGCAATGGGTTTTAAATCACGCATAGGGACCTCTCAATTACCTTGTGCCAGGCCATCAAAGATCTCTTCCAAAGCGGCAATTCCTTTGTTCATGACACCGAGATGAAAGCTTTCGTTGGGCGAATGGATACGGTCTTCAGGGGTCGCCAAGCCAACCATGACCGCATCTAAGCCAGCGATGTCGCGGATCTGGCCGATGATCGGAATACTCCCGCCACCACGAATATATAGGGGGCGGCTACCGAAAGCTTTTTCAAACGCATACTCCGCTAATTTAAATGCAGCCGCGAGTACGGGACTTTGGTCCTTAGGAGTATTCTCTCTACCCGGGGGCACGATTAAGTAAGCGGGTGCATCTGCTTTTTCTTTGAAGTGAAGAGTGACGCCATTCGGGGTCCGCGATTCTATGGCAGCGCGCACTTTCGACATGATATCGGCTGGATCCTGGTCTGGAACCAGTCGGCACGTAATCTTGGCAAATGCTTTCGATGGGATGACAGTCTTGCTTCCTGGCCCTTGATAGCCGCCGCCTATGCCATTTATTTCGAGAGTTGGGAGAAAACGAATCGATTCAAACGGAGTCATCCCCTCAGGCGTATAAAATGCCGGGATGCCGAGGAATGCTTGGTAGGCATCCTCATCCTCGGGGAGTTTTTTGAGCTCATCGCGCTCCCAGCCAGGAAATGAGAGTACGCCGTCGTAAAACCCAGGCACATTTACTTTGGCGTCAGAAGTATGAAGAGAGGCGAGAATCTCACTCAGAGCCTGGATCGGATTGAGCAACGCACCTCCGTGTTCTCCCGAGTGAAGGTCCAATTTTGGGCCGACAACCTCGATCTCAAAATCGACTAATCCCCTCAGCTGAGTGGTGATTGCAACCTGGTCGGCAGTGGGGATCGACGTGTCGGAAACGAGCATGAAATCCGCAGATGCCAGAGTGTCCTTAAACTTCTCTAAAACATGAGCGAAGTTTGGGCTGCCGATTTCCTCTTCGCCCTCAATCAACCAGGTGATGCGGAGTGGCAGGTCAGGTTTGCGTTCTAGTACGCGTGCGAGCGCACACATGTGCGTGACGACTTCGCCTTTATTGTCAGCAGCGCCGCGTGCATAGAGACGTTCGCCGCGGATATGAGCTTGGAAGGGTGGGGTCTCCCAGAGTTCAAGCGGCTCTGCTGGTTGGACATCGTAGTGACCATAAATAACGATGTGCGGAGTTTCAGCTGGTAGGTCTGCACCCGTTTGGGCAACGATCACTGGATGCAGGGGTGTTGCAACGGATTCGACGGAAAAACCCAGTTTCTCCAGGTGACGCTCTACAAATTCTCGCGCAAGCACCATGGCCGGTCCACATTCAGGTTGAGTAGATACGCTACCGTAGGAGACGAATTCTGAAAGTAGAGCGACAGGATCGGAAAAAGATGAGTCCATGATATTAGCAAACGCAGCTCACCAGTGAATTCAACGCCGTTATCGATTCCCTGTGTAGGCCTTCAAGTAAATGTCTAGAAATCATTGTGTTCTGGGGCCGCTGCCATAGTCATTTCTGCTATGGATTCAGACCCCGACCCCGTTGAGTATCCGATCACTGAAGAATTGGATCTTCATATGTTTCGTCCGAACGAGGTATTGGACGTATTGCATGATTATCTCGATTTGGCGCGCGAAAGAGGCTTTCAACGAGTGAGAATTGTTCACGGTAAGGGCATTGGAACTCAGCGGACCATGGTTCATGAGGCTCTGGCCAAACGCGACGATGTGACGAGCTACCAATTGGATGACGGGCGTGCCGGTGGTTGGGGGGCGACTTGGGTGGATTTTTAGGAAGCTTTCACCCTCTTTAATGCCCATATCGCATCAAGGTGACACCTGATGGAGGTAAACCCTTATCTATTTGCCTGCTTCGAGAATGAATCAGGTCGTCGCTATAGTCACCTCTGTCACGACCAAGTATGTCGTGTAGGCGATATATGCAGCTAAGAGGAGAGCCCCCTCGTAGCGATTGATGCGACCTGGCTTTCTAAACCCAGCACCGATCGCAAAAAGGGATAGGGTGAGGACCGACATAACTAGCACATCTCGGTTAAAAACAACGGCATCGACAGAAAGGGGATGGATCGAAGCCGCAATGCCCACTACGGCCAGGGTATTGAAAAGGTTAGAGCCCAAAATATTACCCAAAGCGAGGTCGTGTTCGCCTTTCCGCGTTGCGGCAAGGGTTGAAGCAAGTTCAGGCAAAGACGTTCCAATAGCGATCACCGTAAGGCCAATGACTAACTCACTTACCCCAAAGCCTCGTGCTATTTCAGCGGCTCCCCAGACCAGCATGCGAGAACTCGCGATTAAGACAATGAGCCCGAGCACCATGAGAAATATAGCCCGAGATAGCGTTACCGGCTGAGCTTCATCCATCTGTTGGGTAAATTCAGTATTGAGGGTGTCTTTTCGTTTCCGAGTCCCTTGCCATATGGTCCATCCCATCAAAAAGCCGAAAACAACCAGCAAACCGATTCCATCCCAACGAGTTAGCTCAAGATCGGTGACCTGCCAGGCTGCAAAGGCGGTCATAAGGGTCAAGATGGGGAGTTCCTTGCGAAGAATTTGAGAGTGGACGGTGATCGGGCAGAGAATCGCAGTAATGCCTAGGATCAGAGCAATATTTGAAATGTTGGACCCGTAGGCGTTGCCGAGGGCGATTTCGGGGCTGCCTTGAAGTGCTGCGTTGGCGCTCACCACCATTTCTGGTGCAGACGTCCCGAATCCGACAATGACCATCCCAATCAAAAGGGGAGGCATACCTAAGTGTTTGGCTGTTGCGGCAGCACCATCTACAAACCTATCCGCACTCCAAACCAGGAGCCCGAGACCGACTAAAACTGCTATACTCGCCAAAATCATGAAAATCATCCCGTAAAATGGAATTCCGCCTATGAAACGCAGCTCTTCCGTGAGCTGTCAAAAAAATGTTCCTCTAAGTTTATTTCATTCAATGATTCGGGTAAACTTCGAGGGTGCCAGGGTGCCCGCATTATTTGACCTACAGCATAACTGTGGAATGGTAAGGAGCTATGGATGATCCGGCTTTCTACTATTTGTCTCATGTTCATTTTGATGAGCTAGATGCACTTGGGGTATTACATCACACGCGTTACTTGATACACCTAGAAAGGGCGCAGCAGGCGTTTTTCCAAGATCTTCTGGGCGTGGATGACTTTAATGCCGATCGCGATGAGGATATCTATGTGGTCGTCCGAGGCCTCACATCTCGTTTCCGAGAACCAGTCCGAAATCCTGGAGAAATCCTCGTAAAATACGAAATTTCCAAGGTGCGTGCGGCCGGAGTATCTATGGATTTTAGTATCACAGATCCTGAGGGCAAGGCACTCTATTGCACTGGAGAAAGGATCGTCTGTAAACTCTCAGGAGTAACCCACCAGCCGACTCCTTGGACCGAGCCCTTTGAAGCAGCGATGAAAAATCGGTTAGTGAAAGATTGATTCGATTTCCTGTAGATTGAATACGAGCAAGGATTATAGGCCTGATCCCCCTTCATCGAAAGCATTCAGTCCACTTAAAGGGCATGTATGGCTGATTTGCTGACAGCCATGGCAGCTTCCTTGACTGATTCAGTGATTGTCGGATGAGCATGGACGGTGCGGGCAATGTCTTCTGCGCTCCCTCCATATTCCATGTGTGCCACTGCAGACGCGATGATCTCAGACGCACCCTTGGCGATTACTTGGATTCCCAGGAGCTTATCAGTCTCTTTGTCAGCGATGATTTTGACGAGGCCGTCTGTAGCGTCTGTAGCTATGGCTCGCCCATTGCCTGCTAGATTAAATTTCCCCACGTTTACAGCGATACCTTGTTCTTTGGCTTGTTGTTGGGAAATGCCTACGGATGCAATTTCTGGCTCTGTGTAAACCACATTTGGGATGACATCGTAGTTCACATGCCCGGCCTTGCCCGCTAACATTTCAGCGATGGCAACAGCTTCTTCTTCAGCTTTGTGAGCGAGCATTGGGCCCGGGATGACATCTCCGATCGCATAGACGCCGGGGGCGGTGGTTTTGAAGTGGTCATCGACTGGAATGCGGCCTTTTTCATCGACTTGAATGCCGACAGAGTCGAGACCCAGGCCTTCGGTGAACGGCTTGCGGCCTACGGCTACGAGGATTTTATCTGCTTCAAACTGTAGCTTCTTATCTCCCTTCTCGGCGAGAAGGATGGCCTTTCCGTCTTTGTCAGGCATACGCACACCGGTGCATCGCGTGCCGAGCTCAAACTGGAGGCCTTGCTTTTTGAAAATGCGTTGCGCCAGTTTAGAGATATCATCGTCGTAGGTTGGAGCGACTTTGTTGAGGAACTCGATGACCGTCACTTTTGAGCCCAAGCGCGACCACACTGACCCCAGTTCGAGTCCGATGGCGCCAGCACCCACGACGATCAGTTCTTCGGGCACCTCATCAAATGCGATTGCCTCGTCACTGCCGACAACTGTCTTACCATCGAAAGGTAGGAATGGCAGTTCAACAGTAGATGAGCCCGTGGCTATAATGATGTGTTTGGCACCGATAGTCTGCTTATCCTTGCCTTGAGTGACCTCGATTTTTCCTTCTCCAGAGAGTTTTCCCGTTCCCTTGATAATCTCGATCCCTCGTTTGCTGGTGAGAGCAGCAACACCCCCACGCAACTGGTCGACGACCTTCGATTTCTTCTCCATCAATTTGTTGATGTTTACTTTCACGTCAGAGAACTCGAATCCGTTGTCCGCGGCAGAATGCTGGGCAGCGTGCAAAATCTCCGTTGAATGGAGAAGGGCTTTGCTCGGTATGCAGCCCACGTTCAGACAAGTGCCCCCTAAGTGTTCCGACTTCTCGATGAGAGCAGTCTTAAATCCAAGCTGAGCCGCTCGAATGGCAGAAACATAGCCCCCAGGTCCGGAGCCGATGACGACGTAGTCGAAAGTATTCATTTTAAGAGATGAAGGTTAGGTATGCTTCGGCGAGCATCATTTTTACAGGTCAAATAACAGACGTGTGGGATCCTCAATGGCCTCCTTAATCTTCACTAAGAATGTGACGGCTTCTTTGCCATCGACGATACGGTGATCGTAAGAGAGGGCTAAATACATCATCGGACGGATCTCAACTTGACCGTTCACGGCCACCGGGCGCTGTTGGATACTATGCATCCCGAGGATGCCACTCTGTGGTGGATTGATGATGGGGGTGGAAAGCAGCGAGCCATAGGTCCCTCCGTTGGAAATGGTGAATACGCCGCCCTGCATATCATCGATAGTGATTTTGCCAGCTTGTCCCTTTTTCGCATAGTCCTTGATGGCGTTTTCAATACCTGCAAATGACAGTGCGTCGCAGTCGCGCACCACTGGAACTACTAGGCCACGGTCAGTACCAATGGCGACGCCGATATCGTAGTAATGGTTCATGACCATTTCGTCGCCTTCAATCTGAGCGTTGATATTGGGGATTTCTTTGAGGGCGTTGACTACGGCTTTCACAAAGAAAGACATGAAGCCGAGCTTGATGCCGTGCTTGGCTACGAAGGCTTCTTGATGCGTTTTGCGAAATTTCATGACTGCACTCATATCGACTTCGTTGAAAGTCGAGAGGATGGCTGCAGTTTGCTGTGAGGACACCAGGCGTTCGGCAATCTTGCGGCGCAGGGCTGTCATCTTCTTGCGTGTCACACGTTCGCCAGTGGGCGCTGCCTGAGAGGCTGGGGGTGTCGCCAGCGCTGCGGGTGTGGGTACGGGTGCGGGTGCGAAAGTCGGGGCCTTTTCGGCAGCGAGCATATCTCCCTTAGTGACTCTACCATCTTTGCCAGTTCCAGGAACGGTGGAAGGATCGATTCCGGTCTCACTCGCGATGCGTCGAACCGCCGGGCTAATGGGTTTATCTCCTGATGGAGCAGCCTCGGCAGCAGATGATGCCTCCGCGGGTGCGGCTTCTTCTGTTGGAGCTGTTTTCTTAGGCGTGTCGGCGGCGCTCTCATCGATCTCAGCCACGACTTGGCCAATCTCCACTTCGTCGCCTTCTTCGGCCTTCAAGGAGATCACTCCAGATACCTCGGCTGTAGCCTCAGAGGTGACCTTGTCGGTCTCCAGTTCGAAAAGAATTTGGCCGGCTTCGACGCTATCGCCATCCTGGACTTGCCAGGTGGCAATGATGCCGGTCGTGATGGATTCCCCCATTGCAGGGATTTTTACTTCGGTAGCCATAGTGCGGTGCGATTTGAAAGATTATAGATCGGCAAATGCCTGTTTGATGAGATGGATCTGTTCCAATTTATGCGCGGCGAGCGAGCCGACTGCCGGGCTCGCACCCGGTTTACGTCCGGCGTACCGCGGACGTTTACTGAGTGAGACCTCTAGGCGGTTTTCGATCGCTGTCCAGGGCCCCATATTCTTCGGCTCTTCCTGGCACCAGACTACGTCTTTTGCCTGGGTATACCCAGGCGCGATTTCTTTCAGCTCTACAGTGTGGAGTGGGTAGAGTTGTTCTATGCGAATGATCGCTGCCTTTTTCTCCAGCCCCGACGCCTTCCGATGAGCGACCAGGTCATAGTAGACTTTGCCGGAGCAGAAGATGAGGCGCTCGGCATTTTTCGGTTGAGTCGGGTCATCTAGGATGGGGTGAAAAATCTCCTCTGTGAAGTCTTTGATCTCCGAGGTTGCCTCCTTCGCGCGCAGGAGGCTCTTGGGTGACATGATGACAAGCGGTTTACGGAAACTACGCTTCATCTGCCGCCGCAGGATATGGAAATATTGGGCAGGGGTCGTGAGGTTGGCGACTTGGATGTTTTTCTCGGCACAGAGCTGGAGAAAACGTTCTAAACGCGCGCTGGAGTGTTCAGGTCCCATGCCTTCATAGCCGTGGGGAAGGAGCATCACCAATCCGCTGACGCGCTGCCATTTCGACTCCGAACTGGCGATAAACTGGTCGATGATGACCTGTGCTCCATTACAGAAATCACCAAATTGGGCTTCCCACATTGCGAGCATTTCTGGGTAGTCGAGCGAATAGCCATAATCGAAACCCAGAACTGCCATTTCGGAGAGCAATGAATTGTAGACGCAGAATTGCGCCTGATTGTCGGATAGATTGAGGAGGGGAACGTAGCGCTCGCGCGTGTCAATGTCATACCAAGCAGCATGACGTTGTGAGAATGTGCCCCGTTCGGAATCTTGGCCTGAGAGGCGGACTGGGGTGCCTTCCATCATGAGAGTCCCGAAGGCGAGAGATTCAGCATAGGCCCAGTCGATGCCCTTATCCTCTTCGAAGGCTTTCCACTTCTGCTTCACCTGGCGGGCTATCTTAGTGTTTGCCTTGATGTGATCAGGAACGGTGGTGAGGACTTTGGCAACATGTGTGAATTCCTCAAGATTGGGTGCGGTCTCAACGGGATCGAAATTATACTCGGGTTGATAAGTTGCGGTGGACCCGAAAAGCTTGGATCCGGAGATCTTAGCTTGTTCAGACTTTTTGGCTTCTTCGAACTCCTGGTTGAGCAAATCTTCAAAGTCTTTCCGTATCTGCCCAGCTTCGGCTTTGGTAAGCTCGCCAGCGTCAATCATCTGTTGGGCTAAGACCTCACTCTTCTCCATTTGCTTACCGATCTTTTTGTAAAGAACTGGCTGCGTGAACTTGGGCTCGTCCGACTCATTGTGTCCGTGTTTTCGATAGCAGAGGATGTCGATGAACACGTCCTCGCCGAAGGTTTGGCGATATTCGAGGGCAAGTTCAGATACGTAGAGCACGGCCAATGGGTCATCCCCGTTCACATGGAACACGGGCGACTCAATCATCTTTGCCACGTCGGTGCAATACCGGCTGGACCGGGCGTCGCGAGGATCGGTGGTGAAGCCAATTTGGTTGTTGATAACGATGTGGATCGTGCCGCCGGTGCGGTAGCCTGGGAGTTTGGAGAAATTCGCAACTTCTGCGACCACACCCTGGCCGGCGATTGCCGCATCGCCGTGGATCAAGATAGGCACGACTGACTTGCGTTCAATGTCCCCCCGAATGCGTTGCCGCGCACGCGCCTTTCCTTGGACTACACCATCCACCGCTTCGAGGTGCGATGGATTGGCAGCGAGACGTATTTCGACCTGTGCTCCAGAGGAAGTGGTTTTGACGGTGTCATAACCTAGGTGATATTTCACATCGCCGTCGCCGTGATTGAGATTTGGGATGTAATTTTCGCTAAATTCGTTGAAAATAAAGCGGTAGGATTTTCGCATGATATTTGCGAGGACATTGAGGCGACCACGGTGGGCCATCCCCATAACGATTTCCTGTCCACCAAACTCGGGGAAGCTTTCAATGATGGCATCCAAACTGTTGATGGCAGTCTCGCCGCCTTCGAGGGAGAATCGTTTTTGGCCGACGAAACGGGTGTGGAGGTATTTTTCAAAGATCTCCGCTTCGTAGAGCTTCTTTAGAACGCGTAGTTTTTTTTCTTTAGAAAATGTGGGAATGTTATTGGAGGGTTCCATCTTTCCCTGAAGCCAGCGACGCTTGGGGGACTCTTGGATATGCAAGTATTCTACACCGATGGGCCCGCAATAAGTAGTATTCAGGCGATTAAGAATTTCATCCAGACGCATGGTGACCCCGCCCAGATAGTTGCCCGTGTCGAATTCCTTCCCGAGATCCCCTTGAGAAAAACCGAGTCGCTCGAGTGTGAGACGTGGGTTGGGAACCGGCTCATGTAGTGGATTGATTGCTGCCTGTGTATGACCGTTGTCACGATACGCGTAGATAGCTCCGATAACGCGTGCTTGTAGTTTGGGCTCAACGTTCGGCTGATCCGAATCCGTCGCCGCTGGAGCGCGCGTCAATTCCCCGTCGTCGAGGGTCGATCCACCATTTTTACCAGATTTGCCAGAGGCGAGCTCGAAGCCTTCAAAGAAAATCTGCCATTCCCGGTCTATGGATTCCGGGTTCTCGAGCCACTGTTGATACTGAGCGTCGATCACGTCCGCATTCCAGCGACCCGCGAAAGTTAGGTTTTTCATTGTCATCGTAGTTTTAAGCTGTGGATGCAGGTTGACCTCTCATCCCGATTTCGGGAAGTAATGATGCACGTCGACAGGTGACAAGGGAAGTCAGACGGATTAAGATTCTTATAAGTCGTAAAAATTTAAAATCTCCAATGATTAGCAAATCTAATTAATTAAAATGTCTAATACAACAAATGGATCGCCCATTAAAATTGCCGTTAAGCGGATGGCTTTTCCTCAAGAAGTGAATGAAATGAGCATCGCAGAAGCTTTGGAACTTTTGGATCGTGTCACAGAAATCCCAGGGCAGCTTCCAGAACAGCTAGAACATTTTTTACAACGACGCAGTTATGTAAAAGCTTGGGATTGGATAGAGCGTCATCCTGAATGGACTGAGGCAAACCATGGGTAAGAAAAAGAATCGAATTTCCACTGCGGGCAGTGGCGCAGAATTGGGCCAAAATCCTTTTGGAAGTCTATCTTCAGTTGGGCTGCCTAAAGGAGATATGTCGCCCATTATCGAAAACGCAGTGCCGAAGAAGGCGAAGGGACCCAGGCACCAAGTGCAGATGCGCCGGTTGACAGCGGGCAAGGGGGGGAAGACTGTCACTGAACTCACGGGTTTTGAGCCTGATTTTTTTGCAAACCGTGCCAAGGACGCGTTGCGTTCAATGAAAAATTTCACCGGAGCTGGGGGGGCGGTAAAAGGTAAGGCCATCGAGGTTCAGGGAGACGTCCGGGATCGTCTTCAGCCTTGGCTTGAAGATAAGGGATACCGCGTGGTGCGCGCTGGCGGCTAAAGAGTCTTTTAAGCCCTCAAGTATACGATAATGGGTGAAAGCTTTGGAATCTGGCTGATTTAGAAAATCAAAATACTCCGTGCGTAACACTGGAGATGAATTACGAAGTAGCTCCGCGCATAGAAGAGATGGCGACCCACGAGCGCCCTCAGGAACGTTTAGAAAGCCTCGGAGCTAAGGCGCTTTCTGATGCTGAGTTGTTGGCTCTAGTGTTACGCAGTGGAACACCGGATATTGATGTGCTCAGCCTTTCGAGGAACTTAGTCGACGATGCAGGATCGCTGGCTCGACTGCTTACGCGCAGTCGCGATGATTTTTTGAATTACGCTGGTGTCGGCCGCGTGAAAGCTGTGCAGCTCGCCGCAATTTTGGAGATCGCACGTCGTGTCTCAGCTGAGCAAGCCGCGGAATTGCCCACGGTCGATACGCCCGATAGCGTGTGGCGTGTCTTGCGCAGCCGAGTAATGCATTTAGAAGTCGAAAAGTTCTATGTATTGCTACTCAACCGTAAAAACAGACTGTTGCGCATCGAGGAGGTTACGTCAGGAACTGCTACGGCGAGCTTGGTTCATCCGCGCGAGGTGTTTCGTGCTGCAGTCAGCGCCGGAGCAGTAGCGATGATCTGTGCTCATAACCACCCCAGTGGTGATCCTCTACCCAGCGCACAAGACATCAGAATAACCCGTCAATTGCGTGAAGCATCGAGAGTGATGCAGATCGAGCTGGTCGATCATGTAATTCTCGGCGAGTCTCAACACGCGATCGCGGGTTTGCGTTACTATTCTTTTTCACAGTTATCCCATAGGAATTCGAATTTTTCCTGGACCACAGATTACGGGTATGCGGTCAATCAAGTGTTTTGTTGAATTTCCTTGAAATAGTTTTGTTTAAATTCGGTGCGATTGGCGTAGCCAAGCGCTTGGATTTTTTCACCTCCAAGAAGCGTCGCGAGCTTCTCAAGCTTTGTCTCGAGGTGAGAGTCCAGCTCCAGCAGCGACGTATAGTGTCCTTTCAGCACGTGCCAGATCGATATTGCTAGCTTCCGCGCAACGGCAGCTGCTGCTATGTTTCGGTTCTTTTTGATCTCTAGTTTCCGGCCCCAGCGGTGCAGAGGGGATTTGCGTTGATTTAGTGCATTTTGGGCTGATTGGATAAGTAGCGCGCGGAGGTCCCCACGTCCCTTTTTGCCGATGCCCAGATTGTAGCCTTGGACGTTGTTGCCAGATTGGACTTTGCCCGGTGCTAGCCCAAGGTATCCCACCAGTTTTTTGGCGGTGGGGAAGCGGTGGATGTTGCCAATCATAGCCATCAGACCAAAGGCGACTCGGTGACGCACACCCATGAGTCGCCA
>JABSRG010000011.1 GCA_013215165.1 Opitutales bacterium
GTGCAGTGATGCATTGAGCTAACCAGTACTAATGATCCAATAGTGATTACCTGCATAACTAAGTAACTTGTGTTCTTTGACCTAATACTAACGACTTACAAGTCCTACGGTTATTAGACGCTTTTATTGCTCACGCATCAGAAACCTCGATGCGGCGTTGAACTGAATATTTTTATACCACGTGTGTTGTCCAAACAACTTAACGACCACAACTCGCAACACACAGTAACCAGGAGTAGACTAAATCCTTACTTCTTCCGTTACAGACCTGGTGATCATAGGTGTGGGGAAATACCCGTTCCCATCTCGAACACGGCCGTCAAGCCCACAACCGCTGATGGTAGTGCCGCCCCGGTGCGGTGCGAGAGTAGGTCGTTGCCAGACTTATGCCCTGGTTTTAGTTAACTCTAGAACCAGGGCTTTTTTGTGTCCTAATTTAAGCCTGATTAGGGGATGCCTCTTTCTGAAATGCTAGTAGCACTCCCCAGCACCCCCCATGGTCGGTAAGTTTGGTATAGAATTCTTTTATATTATCATTTTGTAAAATATGGATAATTTGGTTCAAGTTATAACAATTCATTTCCATAAATGGGTCAATTTCGCTTCTGAATTTGATTAATCTGAGTATTCGTTTCACTTTTCTTTTAGTTTTGCGAAAAATTGAAACTTCTTTCTGTATACCATTGTTGTTTGAGTATTCGCTTTTCGAATACAAGAAATGTATTGCACCCAGACCTCCAGGTCGAAGATTAGTCAGCAAAGTATTAAACAAAACGATTCCTCTCGTAGTTGGGATATGTTGAAAAACAATCATCGAATGGATAAAATCTACCGAGAGACTGCTATTTTCCCTGTAATCAGAGAGTTTTAATAATCTAACGTTACTTATATTCTTTTTTTGGCAGTTCCTATGCGCTTCATTTAGCATAGAAACAGATACATCTACTCCAATAGTCTCTTCTGAAATTCGCGCTAAAGGGATTAAAACTCTTCCTACACCACAGCCAAAATCAATCGATCTCTTTGGAGAAAGATCCACTCCAAACCTGCTCTTAAAAATATCTATAAGTTCATTTATATCGCTCTCTCCTTGTCTAAAGAACTCAGATAGAGCAGCGGCATCTAGATTTTCTTTTCTGAAAGACTCATTCGTCAAAACCCCAAAATATGGATCTTTTTTGCCCCATTTTTCCCATTCTTCATCGCTGCTCTCAGACAGTGTACTTTTCATTTTTAGTATTTGGGTGAAATCGATCTCTGCAGTTTGAAGTAGTCAGTTTTATATTCTTACCCTTCAAATAAAGATCTTTATCAAGAATTTGGTGAGATTTATTCAAATGGATAAAGCTTTATGAAAACATCTCACAGTTCGAATTTTTCCCACTCTTGTTTCTGATAGCAATACTTCCATTTTATTCCATTTTTGCTATATAAATATCCCCAATCTTCAGTTAGAGTGCTATAAATATAAGGCATAGTCTCCTCTGAGAAATACATCCACTGATGTTTAGTATGGAATACCCAATAGCCGGGAGGAGCGATTGATTCGGATTGGGAAGGTAGATCCAAATACAAGAATCCATATTCTCTAAAATAGATCCACGGCTTATTGCTTATTTCAGCGAAGCCGATCCATGGAATGTATTGCCAATCTTCATCCAGTCGTATCGCAGAAGGGAAAATATCAGCAAATGAGTCGACCTGGATGTCGAAGCGCGTTGACGCATAATATCCTTCACCAAAAAAACTTAGCTCATAAAAGCCTTCGTCTTGATTATTCGCATCTTTGATCAACAGTTCTCCCCCGCTCCCCTGTATCGGTTCTCCGTTAAATGTCCAATAATAGCATCCATCTATGGGCTGGCGTTGGGAGTCTTGGCTCAAAGCCACCCCGCTGAGTGTCTTGGACTGTCCCTCTTTAATCAAAGTGATATCACTCTTTTTAAAGAGCATAACATCGCTTCTGTAGTCCATTTCCTCTAAAAAGAATAAGTTGCCGGAAATGGATTCTTTGATGTTTGATTCAGGGTCAGTGACAAGGAGTGTATAGCCTCCTTGGTCTTCCTCTGAAGGATTCTCCAAAAAAAGCTGCGGTGTGCTTTGGCCGCGGAGTAGAGTTTCGTCCTTGAACCATTGAAATTGTAGTTGATTGGAATCTAATGATAGACCAGAAGGATCGTTAAATTCAACGAATGCTTCAATCGTTGTAGGGCTTTCCGGGTAAATAATGGAGTTGATATTATCAGAAGATAGAACGATCTTTGGATAAGCTTCTGTGACTGTTAGTTCAAACATGTCGACTATGTCACTTTGTCTAGTCTCATTATCGAAAATTTCAAGCTGGTAGAGGCCAGTATCATCAGGTGTGACTGTGAAGCCGATACGCGTCTTGTCGAACTGGCTAAATTCTCGAATGCCTATCCCATCCTTTAGCCAAGTTAAATTCACATTAAACGAATCAACAACACTTCTAGAATATCCGATAATCTGAGAATTATACTCGAAGTAGGCCCCTTCCGGAAGTACTATCTTTTCAAATTCGCTTGCGACAAAGTTTGTTGCCGATACTTCAGCCTCTGGAATTGGTTCAACAGAAAATTCATCAAACAGATACTCGGGCTTTGGGGCGAATTCGTAAAATCCAAAGCGTAGCTTTAGATTATGATCGCCTTTGGGTACATAAAATTCGATCGGAGTCCAATTCTCACCAATCCTTGACATTAGTGGATCTAAGTTAGTTTCGATTTCACCTTGGCTTGTCGGGCCAGAAGGTCCTGGAAGCAAAAAATCAACTGAACTGAAAACGCTTAGTCCGATCGTAGATTCGTCACAACCGGGAGTTCTTTTGACCGAGAAACTAATCCGTGCTGGACCTTGAATAGTTCCGATTTTCGAATGATTTGAAAAACCAGCTGTTTTCAGGGCATTGCCGTCAGAGACCCCAACCCCTTCCGCGACTTCAAATACATGACTGTTTTCGAGTAAATCGAATTCATATTCAAGAGTGTCATTGACTACAGCGTTTACGTCAAACGTCGACCTGAAGGTAAAGTCTATGTCAACGATGCCTGGAATTTGGGTTTCGTCAGAGGATGTGATTAAAGAAAAGACAATTTCATTTTCCTCATTTGATAAGTAAACAAGAAGGATCTCATTAACAGATTCCTGTCTGTTTAGTGCAAGGCTTTCTTCGCGCAAGCTAGCATTTATTTTATTGAGCGGTAAACTGGACTTGAGTTTTATAAATAAATATCCGGGCTCTGGGAGTGTTACTTTAAAATTATCAAAGTGCGTAATATATGGTTCAGAATTACCTGTTCTCTTCTGCCAGTTACTGGGGAACGTATCAAAATTCCAGTATGTGTCTGTTTCCCCATGTAAAATGGAGCCTAAGGTAATGTAGAAAATCAAAGAATTTAATAGATTTCTCATTTAATTATCATTCCAAGATTAATAGCTAATTTCTTTTGCGATCAAGCAGGAAAGCCTTATGTTTTTTTAGAAATTACGGTCGGTTTCATTTGAGATAGATCTCTCATAGGCATAACGAATGTGGAAATCTATGCAGTTTCCATCGAAATTTATTCTAATCCAGATCTTTCAGGTAAGTAATTTAATAGTCATGCTCCTGATGACTATGCGGTGCGAGAGTAGGTCGTTGCCAGACTTATGCCCTGGTTTTAGTTATTCGCTAGAACCAGGGCTTTTTTGTTGAAACACAGTCTCGTTTAGGTTGTCTCGAAGATCTCATTCTCAAGGAAACACTATGAAGACCCTTAAATTCTTATTTGCGGCGGCTCTTTTTTTTGTCGCAGGCCTCACCGCAGCTTTTGCTGATAAACTCACGCTTGTCTCCACCTGTGGGATGGTGACGGACATCGTCAAAAACGTGGCAGGTGATAAGTGCGAGGTGATTGGGCTCATGGGGAGTGGTGTGGATCCGCATTTGTATAAGCCGACGCGCGATGACGTGGTAAAAATGGTGGATGCAGATGTTATTTTTTACTCTGGGCTGATGCTTGAGGGACGCATGGCGGACACCTTTGCGCGGATGAGCCGTCGGGGTAAGCAGGTTTACGCGGTGACTGAGCTGCTGGATGAGTCTTATCTGATGGAGCCGGAAGAGTTCGAGGGACATTGGGATCCGCATGTGTGGAATGACGTGTCGGCCTGGAAAGAAGCTACGCGTCTGGTGGGGCAGGCTCTGGGTGAAGTTGATCCTGAGAATGCAGCTTTTTATACAGCAAATGCTGAATCTTACATTGCCAGACTAGTTGAGCTTGATGCTTACGTCAAAAAGGTTATCGCGACGATTCCAGAGAGCCGCCGTTATTTGATTACGGCACATGATGCTTTTGGCTATTTTGCTCGTGCCTATGGCATCGAGGTGCGTTCAGTTCAGGGCATTAGCACTGCCTCGGCAGCGGGTGTGGATGATATTAATCAACTGGTCGAATTTATCGTCGAAAATGACATCGGTGCGATTTTCGTTGAGAACATTACTTCTGATAAGGGCCTACAGGCGGTTGTCGAAGGGGCGGGGGCGCGCGGTCATACGGTGGTTATCGGCGGCGAGCTTTATTCCGATGCGATGGGCGCTCCGGGAACTTACGAGGGGACCTACATCGGTATGGTGGATCATAATGCGACGTTGATTACGCGCGCACTCGGTGGTGAAGCTCCAGCAAAAGGGCTCTACGGAAAGCTTACTTTCGAGTAGGTTTGTTTGATGTCCGTGTCTTCATCGCGATTAGCAAGTCACAGCGATCAGCCGCTGCGTGTCAGAGATCTGACGGTGGCATACGAGCGCAAGCCGGTGGTTTGGGATGTCGGTTTTGAAATCGAACCTGGGTCGCTGACAGCGATCATCGGGCCTAATGGTGCGGGGAAGAGTACGCTGTTGAAGGCGATACTCGGTCTATTGCCTGTGGCTTCGGGGGCAGCCCTGTTTTTCGGTAAGGAGCTAGGCAAGGTGCGTCCGCGTGTGACCTATGTTCCGCAGCGTGAGAGTGTTGATTGGGATTACCCGGTGACGGTCGTCGACGTGGTCACGATGGGGCTATATCGCAAAATTGGTTGGTGTCTCCCTATTTTAAATTCGCATCGCAAGCAGGCTATGGCGGCACTGGAGAAGGTCGACATGGTTGCGTTCGTAGACCGGCAGATCAGCGAGCTCTCGGGTGGACAGCAGCAGCGTGTCTTTTTGGCCCGTGCCCTAATTCAGAATGCCGATCTATTCTTTATGGATGAGCCCTTCGCCGGCATTGATGCCACCACAGAGAAGGCGATTATGGGCATCTTGAAAGAATTGCGAGACGCGGGGAAGACTGTGGTGTGTGTACATCACGACCTCACCACAGTTAAGGACTATTTTGACAGTGTGTTGCTCCTCAACCTCAAGCGTGTGGCCTTTGGGCCAGTAGATGAGGTGTTCACAATGGAGAATTTGAAAAAGACCTATGGGGGCAAACTCACCTTGTTGGACAAAGTGGCCCAATCACTCGTCAATGCTAACGCGTGATCCATTTACTCTCTAGTCTATCCGGGTTTGTTGAGAGGAGTGCGCTGTTAGGTTTGGGTCTCCTTTTGTGCTGTTTTGTTTTCTGCAATACGTCGGTCGGGGAAGAGCTGGAGCATACGCACAAGTCAGCTCGAGCTAGTGAAAACGCTGCATTTGCATTTCCAGGTTGGGAAAAAGTGGAGCGCGTGCTCAGTTTTCGGGACTACAATACTCGTATCGTGTTTGCCGGGCTGGTGCTTCTGGGTGTGGTTTCGGGGATAACGGGGACTTTTCTTCTCTTACGGAAACGTTCGCTTTTGAGCGATTCAGTGAGCCATGCCACTCTACCTGGATTAGCCCTGGTATTTATCGTGTTGGAGTTGGTCCAGGGCAAAGGAGATGTGCTTATATGGTTATTGGTCGGCGGGGCGGTGACGGGAGTGATGGCGATGGTCTCTGTGGTGTATGCGCCCATTGTGAGTAAGATAAAAAGTGATGCCGCCCTGGCGTTGAGCCTGACTTTTTTCTATGGACTGGGCGTGGTGCTCCTGTCGGTCATTCAACAGATGCCGACGGCAAATGCGTCTGGATTGGAATACCTCATCTATGGTAATGCGGCCACACTGACTCGGTCGGATGTTGATCTGATCTTGGTCGTAGCGATTTGTTCGCTGGTGGTGTGTACCCTTCTTTTTAAGGAGTTCTCTATTCTTTGCTTCGATAGTGGGTATGCGGACACACAGGGGTATTCATCCCTAGGTCTGGATTTTTTGCTGATGGGTGTGATTGTGTTTGTCAGCGTCGTTGGGCTGCAAGCGGTGGGCCTGCTGCTCATGATGGCGCTGCTGATTACCCCGGCCGTTGCGGCTCGTTTTTGGGCGAGGCGTCTCACCTCGGTAGCGCTCGTTGCCGGTCTGCTCGGAGGCTTGAGTGCGTTTAGTGGTGTGTTGTTGAGTAGTCTTTTTCCCCGTCTTCCGACGGGAGCCATCATTGTGCTTTCCGCGACCGCTTTTTTTCTACTCAGTCTCTTTTTCGGTAGGAATAAGGGGGTAGTGATACGCTGGTTGAATCGGCTCAAATCCCATCGACGGCTGAAATTACAACAATTTCTCCGAGCTGCGTTCGATGCTGTGGAAAATGAGATGGGTGAGTGCTTATTTGCGCAGTGTCGTCTGTCCGGTTTCAGTGCGAAGCGACCCATTGCTCCGGAACGTATTTTTCAGCGTCGTGCTTGGACCCGCCAGACATTTGATCGGATCCTAAAGCGTGCTGCTCGTGAGGGCTGGGTGCGTCTGGTGGATGATGGGACTTTGATGCTGACCGACGACGGGTTAAGCCGAGCCCAGCATCACGCCAAGCAGCACCGGCTATGGGAATTGTATTTGATCCGCTATGCCGATGTTGCACCGAGCCAGGTGCATCAGGACGTTGAGCGCATAGAAGAGGTGGCATCGCCTGATATTGTCCGGGAAATTGAAGATTTATTTGAGTCGGAAATACAGATGCGCAGTATGCCTCAGGAGCCTCACCCGGCCTAAACAAGATTTATGAATTGGTCAGAAGTAGACACGTGGATTGTCCTTACAGGAGCACTCGTTTCGATGGCGTGTGCGATTCCGGGTGTATTTTTACTTCTTGGCAAACAAAGCATGTTTGGCCACGGCGTCGTGCACGCCGTCTTGCCTGGACTCGTGATTGCATTCTTAATAACGCAGTCCCGCGATTTGGGGGCGGTATTGGTCGGCGCAACCATTGCTGCTATTCTGACAGGTGTGTTCACACAAATGGTGCATCGATCGGGGCATGTTGAAGAAGGCGCATCCTTAGGTGTGGTCTTTACATCGATGTTCGCCCTGGGGCTGTTGCTAATACGGGTCAGTGTGGATTCTGTGCATCTGGATCCGGACTGCGTTCTATTTGGGATTCTAGAGACGTCCGTAGTGGATGCAGTTTTGTTTAATGAAATCCCGCGCGTCACCCTGCACGGTGCGACGATTTTATTGTTAAATCTAGTGCTCGTCTCCTTGTTTTTCAAAGAGCTGCGCATTGCTACCTTTGATCCGGCTTTGGCAAGTGCCATGGGTCTGAGGCCCAAGCTTATCAATTATGGCATCATGATATCTACTGCGGTGACGGCAGTACTAGCGTTCGAGTCTGTCGGAAGTATCATTGTCATTGCCATGATGATCGCTCCGGCGGCGACGGCCTTTTTGCTCACACGTAGCCTGCTCCCGATGCTGCTCGTATCTTTGACTACAGCCGCAGCGACAGCATTGTTTGGGCATCTGTTTGCGCTCCATGTCCCCGCAGTTGTCTTCAACGCGATCACCGATAGTAATCGTTTTGGTTCCACCAATGTGGCGGGAGGCATGTCGGTGGTTGCTGGTCTTATTTTTCTACTGGCCCTTTTCTTTAGCCCGAACCGGGGGTTGGTTTTTCGCTCGTTTAAACGGCGTGCCTTAGCAGCGGAAGCTGGGACTAAGATCGAGCCGGATTTTGGATCGCTAAAAGGCTAATCCACGTAGATGAGGAGGGCGGTCGTATTGTCCCGACCATTGGTGCGGACGGCTTCTTCTACGAGGATTTGCGCACGTGATGGTTCGGTCTCTCCGCGAAATTTGCGCACTTGTTCCTCCATGCGTCGATTCCAAAGCCCATCGACGAGGCCATCGGAGCAGATGAGGAAGGCGTCACCGGGTTCGTGTTTAACTGCGCCGATGTGGGGGTCGAGGAATTGATTTTTACCCCCTAAGGCTTGTTGGAGCATACTGCGACGGGGGTGACTGCGTGCTTCACGTTCGTTGAGTTTCCCTTCGCGATAGAGCCAGCCTGCATGGGTATGATCCTGAGTAATCTGCTGAATCGATCCATCTGAGGGGATGTGGTAAATACGTGAATCCCCAATGTGCGCAAAATAGAGCCATTCGGGAGTGAGCCAACTCAGTGATAGGGCGGCGCCCATGCCTTCGCATTCTTCATAGCTTTTTCCCAGATCGACTATGTCTTGGTGAATGCCATCGCATAGCGTGGCGAGGACATCGGAAAAACCAGTGTTTAAGCCGGAAGCTGCGAGTTTGAATGAACTCGGCAGTAGCTTAATGATCCGATCGACAGTGATGCGGCTGGCAAACTCCCCAGAGCATGCACCCCCCATGCCGTCGCTCACTGCGAAAATGAAATCATGCTCACCGACATGGCTGTGGCCTTCCTTGCCGAGGCGTTCGGCGCCTTCGGCGTTGATGCGTATTGCGATGAAGGCATCTTCGTTGTTTTTACGAAAACGGCCCACATCCGTCTGCGCGGACCATGAGATACTGGGTGCTGGCATCGTCTAAAGATTGTCCAGGTTAGGATTACTTCGTATCTCCGGTGGTGGTGGGTAGCCGGGCTGGAGAATGGTAGAGAACTCAAAATCGATCACGCAAAAGCGCCCATCCTGAGGGCGGTAGGTAATATTGCGCAACTCGGCATCGTCGTGACGCACACCGAAGCCCTCAAGTTCTGCAAAGACTTCTTTAAGTTTTTGTTCACCCATGCGTTCGACCCGTTTGCCGCAGTTACTCGTTACCAGGTAGAGTTGCTCCGGCTCTGTAGCCATGATCTTCGGGACAAAATCGCAGCCTTTCCCCTCTAAAAACTCTAGGACTCGTATCTCATTCTCGAAGCGTTCTTCTGCCTGCGGGCCGCGGAAGTATTTATGGACGCGTCCATCGAAGCCGATACGGACGACGGAGCGGGCGGTGTTTTTGGTCTCTCGCATAGTGCTAAGTAGGGTTTAAATTCCTGAGACGAGATGGTGTGGCTATATTAAAGGGTTGGCATGAGCGTTGCTTGTTGGCTTACCCAACTTTGCTGGCTTCCAGCGTATACAAAAACCCAACTAAGACTGCAATTAGCAAACAATATGGCTAAACTAAGAGTAGAATACATCTGGCTCGACGGATACACTCCCGTTGCGGGCCTTCGTGGCAAAACTAAGATCCTCGAGGGAGATCCTGATACGTTCTCTTTGGAAGATTGCCCCATGTGGGGTTTTGACGGCAGCTCGACTGAGCAAGCTGATGGCAGCAGCTCGGATTGTATGCTGAAGCCTGTGGCGCTTTTCCCAGACGCTGCGCGTACGAACGGTTTCATCGTCATGAGTGAGGTCCTCCTCCCCGATGGCGCACCACACCCTTCAAACATGCGTGCTACCATCCCTGACGACGAGGGTATGTGGTTCGGTTTCGAGCAGGAATATTTCCTTTACCAAGATGGCAAGCCTCTGGGCTGGCCCGATGCCGGTTTCCCCGGACCTCAAGGACCTTACTACTGCGGTGTAGGCAATTCTAGCGTTGGCGATGTCGCGCGTCAGATTGTTGAAGAGCACCTAGACCTTTGCCTCGAAGCAGGCATCAACCACGAAGGTATCAATGCTGAGGTGGCGAAAGGCCAATGGGAATTCCAAGTCTTCGGTAAGGGTTCAAAAAGTGCTGCTGACCAAATCTGGGTCGGTCGTTATCTGCTCCTCCGCACCTGTGAGAAATACGGTGTCGACGTGAACTTCCATTGTAAGCCGTTCATCGGCGACTGGAATGGCTCAGGGATGCACGCTAATTTCTCTACGGAGTATCTCCGTGAAACAGGCGGTAAGGAATATTTCGAAGCGCTCATGGCTGCTTTCGATAAGAATCGTGACGAGCACATTGCTGCTTATGGTCCCGACAATCACCTCCGTCTCACCGGTCTGCACGAGACCCAGTCTATCGACAAGTTCTCTTATGGAATTGCCGACCGTGGTGCCTCGATTCGTGTGCCTCACAGCTTTGTTAACGCTGGTTATAAGGGCTACCTTGAAGACCGCCGTCCAAATTCAGAGGGTGATCCTTACGCGATCGCATCTCGCATTGCTGCGACCATCGCAGAAGTTCCTACCGCTTAGGGCGGCTTAGACTGTTGATTTCAGCCGATACTGGACGAAGCGATTCAAACCACTTTCGTTCGGTATCGGTTTTTTTGTGGCTATTTTAGAGAGGCCTCAGTTGCTCTTCGACTGATCGGGTGACGGCGGTTGTTAGGTCGCCGGTATGCTGGGTGCTCTTTTTCTCGATTAAGAGGATGCTGCACTCTTCTTCAGCAATGGGATTATGCATGACTCCTTTTGGGATGACGCACATTTCGCCTGGTCCGAGTTCGACTACGCTGTCTCCGAATTGAATCTTAAGGTGGCCATCGAGGACGAGGAAGAGTTCGTCTTCATCGTCGTGTTTGTGCCATTCGAAGCTTTCTTTTAACTTAGCAATTTTTGCGTAGGAGTCTTCGAGTTCGTCGAGAACGCGGGGCGACCAGTATTCTGTGAGCTTGGCTGCTTTTTCTTTTAGATTGATGGCTGTCTTCATTCTTTCTGCATGAGAAAAATAAGGCTGATACCTTGAATGCCAAACATACGCCAGGCAGCATCTTGTCCGTTCCAAGTCGAGGCCCACATAAAGAACCATTCGCCCCCCATGGTGATGAAGCCGAAGAACCAGAGCATCATGCCCAGACCTAAGCCAGCAACACTCCAAGGTTTGGCCTTATGAAATGTCTCTTCATCAGCTTTGAGGTTTTTGACTAAAAAATATACCCCAATAAAGCACAGGATCGCAGTCGCACCTTCCCAGGCTATGATAAAGGCATAAGAGATAGCATGTAGTGTGGGCGAGGTGATGGCACGCCAGTCAACGCGTTCGGCGGTGCCTTCAAACTGTAGGGAGTCTATCGAAAGGACACGCTCCACAAACATGCGGTTCGAGGGGTAATCATCGATCGCGTTATTGAAAGTGACGATGAGAAAGAAGAGGCCGGTGGTGGCTACCAGAGCGATTTTTAGAAGGCGGGCTACGGTCATGATTTCTATAGATACTGAGATGTTTCTTTTTGTCAGCAAATGCTGTGCTCGGTTGGCCTCCGAATTCTTGGTGTGAGGATCTGCGGGTTGTAATTATTGAAAGGAATGTCTCAACCTAATTATAAATTGAGATTGACTCGCATTTGCGTAAAGAGAATAGGTCTCGTTTTTAATAACCCATGACTGAATATAATAAACTCCGCATTGCGGACTCTCGAATTGGCTGCTCGGCCATCAAAAAGGCGCTATCTGTCTTATGCTTCAGTGCTTCTGCAGTTAGCGCGCAATCTGATGAGGCAGATACACTGGATACTATGGTATCTATAGGCCAGTATCTCTATAGCGACCAGGTTAATGCGTTGCGTAGTCCGACGCCGATCATTGATGTGCCTCAAAGTCTATCGATCCTAACTTCGGACCAAATCTCTCAAAGAGGGTTCACAAGCGTAGGTGAGATCATTGACTACACGCCAGGGGTGAACACTTCGCAGGGCGAGGGACATCGCGATGCTGTCGTGTTCCGCGGTGTGCGTTCGACAGCAGACTTCTTCATCGATGGGGTCCGTGACGATGTGCAGTATTACCGACCGCTTTACAATCTTGAGCAGGTGGAGATATTGCGTGGTCCCAATGCGCTTCTTTTTGGCCGTGGAGGTACGGGAGGTATTTTGAATCGAGTCACAAAGAAGGGTCTTCTTGGTGAGACTTTTACTGGCTATGAGGCCCGTGTAGATTCCTTTGGTGAATTTGGAGTCCAACTCGATTTTAATACACCTATCGGGGAGAACGCTGCATTTCGGATAAATGGACTCTACGAGGATTTGAACAATGATCGTGATTTCTATGAGGGTGAGCGCATCGGTCTGAATCCCACCGTTAAAGTAGCTTTTACGGAGGACACCGTTCTCGATGTTTCCTATGAATACGTGGATCACGAGCGATTCATTGACCGCGGTATTCCTACAGGAGCTAATGGTCGTCCCGTAGAGGCCTTCCGCGATACGGTGTTTGCAGATCCTGAGCTGAACATCACTGAATTGGAGGCGCACCTTTTGCGCGCAAACTTGCAGCACGCTTTTACAGATAATCTAAAGGGTAATTTCAGCGCTTTTTATGGCGACTACGACAAGCTCTACCAAAACTTCTACGCCTCAGGTTACGACCAGGCCACGAACATCGTGACGCTCGATGGCTATGTCGATACCACTCAACGTGAGAGCTTCGTGTTGTCGTCTAACCTCATTGGTGAGTTTCTATCCGGCAGCATTGGACACACGATTGTCGCCGGCGTGGAGTATATCGACACGGCTAATGACAACGATCGCTTCAATAGCTTCTTTGACCAGACGCAGGATGACAATGAACGCTTCCTGGCGACCCGTCCAATTGGGCTTGTAAATGGAGTCGGTGTAAACGCTGACGGTGCAACGACTACCGATGATTTTACTGTCGATCCTAACGATGACACTGAGGCCGACGTGACTGTCTTTTCTGCATATATTCAGGATGAAATCGAGATTTCGGAACACTTCGATCTTATCCTGGGTGCTCGTTTCGACAGCTTTGAGATTGATGTGCTCAATGTCCTAACTGGTGAGCGTCGCAGTCGGACCGATGAGGAGGTATCTCCACGATTTGGCTTCGTCTACAAGCCCCAGGAAAATGTGTCTATCTACGCGAGTTACAGTGAGTCATTTATTCCGCGCAGTGGGGAGCAATATGCCAACATCAACGGCGACAATAACCAGCTCGATCCCAACACGTTCACCAACCTAGAGGCCGGTGTGAAGTGGGACTTCCGCGAGAGTATGAGCCTTACCCTGTCCGTCTTCGAGATCGAGCAAAGCTCGCCTCAGGTTTCCGACAATGATCCGTCGACTCTCGATGTTATCGATTCTGATATCACTGGTTTTGAGGCTCAATTGCAGGGCGAAATAGCAGATAACTGGTTCATCTCTGCGGGTTACAGTTATCTCGACGGTGAGCAGGTGGATCGCAGTGGACCTACGGGTCTACGTCCCCGTGAGCTTCCTGAGCATATGTTCTCTGTTTGGAACACGTATCACTTTACAGAGAAATTTGGGATTGGCCTGGGGCTGGTCTATCAGGACGAAAGTTTTGTCAATAACAGCAACACAGCCATTTTGCCTGACTACACCCGTATTGATGCTGCTCTTTATTATCGGGTCTCTGAGACATTGCGTGTGCAGCTCAATGTAGAAAATCTGACTGATGAGCTCTATTTTCCAAACGCTCACAGCACGCACCAGGTGACTGTCGGTGCTCCGATCAACGCGCGTCTAGCTGTGATCGGTCGCTTCTAAGGCCGAGCATGCCCTTATCCGCTCCGAAATACTGTCGGAGCGGACCCGGTGCTGGCAGTAAATGCCTGTGTGAATCGGGATTGGCTGGAGTACCCGCAGCGTTCTGCGATTTCTACGATGCGGAGGTCAGTTTCAACGAGAAGCCCCTTCGCTTGTTTGATCCGTAAGGCATTCCATTCGCGATTAGGACTTTGCCGGTCTGCCTGTTTGAACTTCAGCTCCATGGTGCGGCGGGACATGCCATGCATGCGGGCGACGTCTTCGAGCGATGCATTGGCTGCGAGATGCGCGTTCATCCAAGCGATAATACGCCCAATGGTATCCGGTTCTCCTGTTCGAACAGCCAAACTTTCACGGACTTGAAGGGGGCCAGGGGCAAGCAGTTGACTTTCCTTTCGGCAATGCAGGATGCCTTCGACGACTGCTTTCCCAATCTCTGCATAAGGAATTGGAAAACTGGCTATGCCAACTCCCGCTAGCATAGATGCCTCAGGTTCATCGCCGAGTCCGATTACCTTGAGGTCTTCCCCGAGTGTGCGTCCCAGATCTCGCGCTAATTCGCATACAATGCGGGCAGCTCTGTCTGAAAGGGTTATGATTCCAGATTTTGGAACCAGCTTGGCGATCGTCTCACGCAGTCTTTCTCTTGTGAGCAGAGGAATGGTATCAAAGGGGATGTCCGTCGCTGCGCGTGCTTCGGCTAAGAGGCGTCGACTGCGTGCTTGTGTTTCCGGCGCAATCAAAAATCCATGGAGGGCGCCATGCTCGGCGAGTGCCTGGGCGGCGGCAGCTCCGATTTTCTCATAATCCACTCCAATTGAAGGTGTTTCATTCAGGCCTGACCACTGGGCCAGGTCGATCCATTGGGCGACGCGATTGCGATGGGGGGCGATCCATTCTTCGCCGATGAGGCTGCCGGCGTAGGCGTCGATCTGGTCGAGTAATTGGGGGTGTTGGACGATCGATTCTTGCGGTAGGCTGAGGGGTAAGATCTGGAGAGGTGTGCCTAGCCTTCGGTTTGCCTGTTGCAGTCCAGAGAAGAACGCAATTTGACCACTGGGCGGGTATTCGGCCTGAATGGCGACTTTCATTGCGCAAATCATAAACTATTTTTCGTTTATGCGTAAAGACAGCGTTCGAATTTTAGGCTATGCTCAGGTGTATCGTGGAGTTTGCCGATGTCTGTAGGCGCTTCCAGTAATTGAGAAAACAGGACTAGACTTATGAAGAAAGCGCTGATCACCGGAATCACCGGGCAGGATGGATCTTACCTCGCAGAGTTGTTATTAGAGAAAGGCTACGAGGTGCACGGTATCATTCGTCGGGCTTCGACTTTTAATACCTCTCGGATTGAGCATCTCTACAATGACCCGCATGTGCATGGCACAAAACTGTTCCTGCACTATGGCGATCTGGCGGACTCGGTGCAGATGGTGAAGTTGCTCTACGATCTAGAACCTGATGAGATTTATAATTTAGGGGCCCAGTCTCACGTTCGTGTTTCTTTTGATATCCCCGAATATACGGGCGACGTTTCTGGCTTGTCGACGGTGCGTATATTGGAGGCGATCCGTGAAGCCGGACTTGTTGAGAAGTGTCGTTTCTACCAGGCATCGTCTTCCGAGATGTTTGGGAAAGTTCAGGAAGTGCCACAAACTGAAACAACACCCTTCTGGCCCCGCTCACCCTATGCTTGTGCGAAAGTCTATGCCTACTGGCTCACAGTGAATTTTCGTGAGTCTTACGACTTGCATGCCTCAAATGGTATCTTGTTTAACCACGAGTCTCCGCGCCGTGGTGAGACCTTTGTGACGCGGAAGATTACGCGTGCGGCGACGCGTATAAAGATGGGGCTTCAGGACAAGCTGTTTCTCGGCAATCTAGATGCAAAGCGTGACTGGGGGTATGCGAAGGAGTATGTCGAAGTGATGTGGATGATGCTCCAACAGGATAAGCCGGATGACTATGTATGTGCGACGAATGAGACGCACTCTGTTAAGGAATTCGTCCAAGAGACCTTTGCTCTGCTCGATCTCGATTGGGAAAAATATGTCGACTACGACAAGCGCTATGACCGTCCGGCTGAAGTGGACTTGTTGATCGGCGATCCGGCTAAGCTGAAGAAGCAGCTTGATTGGGAGCCCAAGGTGAAGTTCAAAGAGTTGGTCAAAATCATGGTTGAAGCCGATATGCAAATCGCTCGTCAGGAGCTTGCGTTGCAAGAGGCTCAAGCGGGTTTGTAGGACTTATTTGCTTCGATGGATTCTGGAACAAAAATCTACGTCTCGGGCCACTGTGGCATGGTAGGCGGTGCGATTTGTCGCTCATTACAGCGTCAAGGCATGGGCGAGGTGGTCACGCGCACGCGGCAAGAGTTGGACTTGTTGAGCGCCCAGGCGGTTGACGCCTTCATCGCGGAAGAAAAGCCCGAAGTGGTTGTGATCGCGGCGGCGCGTGTGGGGGGGATTCATGCCAATAATACTTACCCGGCTGAGTTCCTACACGAGAATCTTGCCATCGCGCACCACCTGATTCACAGCAGTTATGTGCATGGGGTAGAGCGCCTTCTGTTTTTGGGAAGTTCCTGTATTTATCCTAAGTTGGCACCTCAACCGATGTCGGAGGATGCTTTGCTGACTGGGCCTTTGGAATCTACAAACGAGGCCTACGCGATCGCAAAGATTACAGGCCTAAAGCTGTGTGAGTTTTACCGGAAGCAATATGGAGTGACTTATCACTCTGCGATGCCCACGAACCTTTATGGCCCGGGTGATAATTATCACCCAGAAAACAGCCATGTCCTGCCTGCATTGATTCGCCGTTTCTATGAAGCGGCTCAACAAAACGCTGAGGAAGTGGTGCTCTGGGGAACGGGGACCCCACTCCGCGAGTTTCTGCATGCGGACGACTGCGCAGATGCGATGGTTTATCTGCTCCAGCTCGAAGATCCACCAGACCTGGTCAATGTGGGGAGTGGCGTCGAAATTACTATTCGTGATCTGGCTGAGCTCGTTGCCGACGTCGTGGGCTACAAGGGTAAGCTCATTCAGGATATTTCGAAGCCTGATGGCACGCCGCGCAAGCTCATGGATAACCGCCTTATCAATGACTTGGGTTGGTCGCCCAGCTACGATTTGCGATCGGGTATCGAGCACGCTTTTGAGGATTTTAAGCGGCTGAGTGTGAGTGGTTCATTTCGGGAGCGGTAGGGCCTTTAGTTCACCGGCCAGTGTTTAATATTTGAGATCTTTTGGTTCAGGTGGTGGAAAATACTTTCCAAGACGTAGGTTCTATCTAGCTTCCTCTGGCAAAGTAAAATCTCCCAAAACCGACCGTGCCCGCGCCAGAAGACCCAACAGACAATCCGACTAAACCTGCAGCACAGCTGCTTAAGATTCTCGGAGGGTTAGATTGGTTTCCTATTCGCAAGACCTTAGCGCGCTACAATGGGGAAAAGTTTAGTGGCGACATCCGTGCCGGTATTAATGTGGCCTTGCTCGCTTTCCCACAAGGTATGGCCTATGCGCTGATTGCTGGGCTTCCTATCCAATACGGCATTTATGGCTCCGCAATCGCGACTTTGATCGGCTGTCTGTTCGCAAAGTCTCACTTCATCACTTTGGGCCCAACAAATGCGACTTCGGTTCTGTTGGCCCTCACCTTTGGCGGACTGGCTCTGACAGATGAAGAGAAGTTGGTCTATTTGCCGACGCTGGTCGCGATGGTAGGCATTGTCTTGGTCATTGGTGCTCTGTTGCGGGTCGCCAGCCTGATTCAATTTATTTCTAGGACTGTAGTCACTGGTTATATAACGGCAGCAGCGGCCTACATTATCGGAAACCAAATCCGAACGGCGCTTGGGTTCTCATTTGGACCGGACCAGAAGCCAAAGTCGTTCATCGACGTGGTTCATTACACGGCAATAAATCTACCCAACACGCACATGCCGACCTTGGCACTCAGTGCGATCGCGTTTGTCCTCGTCTTTTTATTACGTCGCTATTTCCGAGCATTGTCGAATGTGGCAATTACTCTGGTAGTCATGTCATTGGTTGCCTTGGGTTTCAAGCAAGGTGGTCTGGAGTTAGTCTATTTGGAAGGTATTGATGCCTCGCAGTGGCCGGTAAGTTTTCCGAGTTTCAACTACGATATCGTGGTCGGAATGTTTTCCGCCGCGCTCACTATTGCGCTGTTAGCCGTCCTAGAGGGCACTTCGATTGGCAAGAGCTTAGCGGCGAAAGCAGGTAGCCGTGTCGATACGAGCCAAGAGATGTTTTCTATGGGTATGTCCAATATTGGCTGCTCGATTTTCTCGGGAATGCCGGCTTCGGGCTCACTGACACGATCGGTGTTGAATATTGAAAGCGGCGCGCGCACACCGCTGGGTGCCTGGTATAGCGGTGCAATTGTGGCGGTCGGAGCCTTTCTCTTGGGTCAATATATTGGCTATATTCCTCGTGCGGCCTTGGCTGTCGTCGTTGTTTTTATCGGGATCAGTCTAATTAATCTGGATCATATCAAAATGGTGATGAAGTCGCGTAAGGAGGATGCTATCGTGTTTCTCGTTACGGTGATTATCGGTTTGGTGATCAAGCTCGATCTAGCCATCTATCTAGGATCGGCTGTATCCATCGGCTTATTTCTACGACAGGTGGCACGACCTGAGTTCAGCGAGTATGCCTTCTCGGACTCGGGTGAGTTGAAGGAGCTGCGCGACGAGGGTCGCCCCATGCCAGAAATCTCGATCGTGCATGTTGAAGGGGATATCTTTTTCGGTGCCGCTGAGCTATTTCGTGATCAAATGCGCCGGATTTCTGAAGATCCGAATCTCAAAATCATTATCCTGAAAACGCGTAATGCTCGTAATCTCGACGCTTCGGCGATGATGGCTCTGCATGAGCTCATCACAGTCATGAACGAGGCCGGCCGTTACCTTGTCGTGTGTGAGGCGACCCAGGAGATAGCGCGCTTACTTCGAAATTCTGGGGTGATCGATCTGTTGGAGGAGCGCAACCTGATCATGGATGATGTGGAAAATCCGACTTTGTCGGCGGCTATGGCACTCAAACGCGCTCAGGAACAACTCGGCGAGTGGGCAAAAGATGCTAAAGTATCTGTGTACGTAGGCGAGAAGGAGTTTACGGTCTAAGGTAGAATTCAAATGCAGACCATCCTGGAGATCCTGCAAAAGACGACGGCCTACTTTGAAGATAAGCAGGTGCCGAAGCCCAAGTTAGATGCCGAACATTTGATGGCTCAGGCATTGGGGTGTCGTCGGATGGATCTTTACTTGCAATATGGTAAGCCCATGACAAAGGCGCAGTTGGATACCTTGCGTCCATGGGTGCGACGGCGTGGGCAACGTGAGCCGCTGCAATATATTCTGGGACATACGCCGTTCGTTGACGCCGATTTACTATGTAAGGCTGGCGCTTTGATTCCTCGTCCGGAGACTGAAGAGATGGTGGATAGGGCGACCCGAAAGTGGGCGACTCTATCGGATCGACCGCCCCAACGGATCGTTGACCTCGGTACAGGCACGGGGGCCATTGCAATCTCTTTGGCTCTCGCTTTTCCGGAAGCCCAGGTGGTTGGAGCTGATATTTCGCGCGAAGCGCTGGATTTGGCCAGGCAGAATGCCGAGCGCAACGGCGTTTCAGACCGTATGGAGTGGGTGCGGTCTAGCTGGTGGGATGAGCTCGAAGGTGAATTTGATCTGGTTCTTTCTAATCCGCCCTATCTCACCCAAAAGGAGGTCGATGCTACCGAGCCTGAAGTCGCTGAGTATGAACCCATCCAAGCGCTACTTGGCCGTGATATGGATGGTGCGGGTGACTTCCGAGAGATCATTTCTGGTGCGCTTGAACATGTTGGAATGGCCTCTCCGTTTCTCATCGGTTTGGAGACGGGGATAGCACAACACGACACGCTTACAGAATTCGCGCATAAGGCAGGTTGGTCTAGCGTTGAGTCTGAAAAAGACCTGGATCGACGTCCGCGCTATCTTTGGATTTCATCATAGACAAGATTTAGGTTGTCACGTTGCTGATACAATAGACCTTTGAGGGTTTCGGCTTATTGTGAAGTCTCCGATCCAACTCTTATCTTTCCTCACTTGCGATGGGTTGCACGTGGATCCACACACGGGCAAGCAGACGATTCTAGGTGTTTTTGCAAGTTTGCGGGCTCAGCGTTTCCCCCTCGTGGTGCCGCGCATGTTTTGGTATCTCAGCATCACTGATGTGCCCGTGGGAAAGCATCAGCTCAAGGTTTCAATTGGGTTACTTATCGAGGAACCGCGCGTGGTTATTAATCGGGAATTCGAATCCAAAAACCCCGCGCATCGCATCAACATGGTGAATGAGCTGCGCAAGCTTCAGTTCGATCGGCCGGGCGACTACACTATTTCAATTGATATCGACGATCAGGATCTTCTCGTCACGTCATTCAACGTTGGTAACTGACATTTATTTCTATGACATATACACCTGCATCTGACGTCCTCGTGGTGGGCTCTGTCGCCTACGACGCCATACAGACTCCTTTTGGGAAAGGAGACAGTCTTTTAGGCGGTTCTGCTTCTTATGCCTCGGTGGCGACTTCATTTTTTGCTACACCTCGTCTGGTGGGGATCGTGGGTAACGATTTTCGGGACGTGGATCTAGCTCGCTTTCGTGAGCGGGAAATTTGTCTCGAAGGTTTAGAGGTGGACAACTCGGGCGGCACCTTTTTCTGGGCGGGCCGCTATCACGAAAATTTTGAAGGGCGCGATACGTTGGAGACGCGTCTGAATGTATTCGATGGTTACAGTCCGGTGCTTCCGGATAGCTACAAGGAAGTGGACTATGTGCTTCTGGCAAATATTGGTCCGGATCTTCAACTCCATGTGCTGTCGCAAATGGCGGCGGGGCACCGCCCATTCGTTGTAGCCGATACAATGAACCTGTGGATAGACATCATGCAGGCGAAACTGCTCGAGCTCTTACAGCATATCGACGTTCTAGTATTGAACGATGAAGAGGCGGAGCAGCTTACTGGAGAGTCCAATATTTTTAAGTCAGGCCCAGCGCTCCAAGCTAAGGGTCCAGCGACGGTGATTGTCAAAAAAGGCGCTCATGGGGCTGTTTTATTCTCAGGGGATGAGCGTTTTATTTTGCCAGCCTATCCTGTGACTGACTTGAGGGATCCAACGGGAGCCGGGGATACATTTGTCGGAGCATTTGTGGGCTATTTAGCTCAAAAGCGAGACACATCCTTCGATGCGATGAAGCGGGCCATGCTTTACGCCACGGTGACGGCTAGTTTTACTGTCGAAGCATTTTCGTTCGATCGATTGGAGGCCGAAGGCCTGGACGGGATCGAAGGGCGCGCCTCCGAGCTTCAGAAACTCGTGCGTCTGTGAGGACTGTTGGAAGCTCTCAGCTCACCCGAAGGGCGGCGAAGGGCGCGCGCGTTTGGGTCACGTGTGTGGGATCCCGATACTCTCCGTAAAGTATTACCGAGTGGCCGGTGACATGGAAGCTGGGATCCATTTCGATCAGCTCAAAGTTGATCGCTGTCTTATCGATGAAAAATGCGCGGTCCGATTTTTCGCAAAGAAATACATAGTCCTTGACGTGTATCGGTAGGGTGTATCGCGCGGGTTGCCCGGGAAGCTCGATGGGGACGAGTTCTTGTTGGTCGACCATGGTCTTGATGTTTCTGTAGACCGTAGCGATGCCCAAATTTGGGACCTCCAGACTGGCTTCCATCAATACCTCCTTCGGTCCAAGCGGTCGGTCTATGCGCTCGAACACGCTACGGATGGCTTGTCTTTGACGTGTATCTCTCATGTACCTGTCTGGGTTGGGCGTGTGTGACTTGGGTTTGGTGGGAAAGTGATAGCTGCCCGTTATGGGCAGGCTTGTGCATATCTATATGTCGGCGAGCTGAACATGACTTGAGTCGAATTCGAAAATATAGCGCCTGGCCTTAAATCCTACCCTTGTCGTAATACCAATATGTGATTTTTGAGGCATATTGTGATCTATTAATTGTTCACAATTTGCCATTAAACCCGGATTATGCAATAGATCAAGGAAAGGTTCTCTACCTCTTTGAACCCTCCTATTGCATAGTTTTGCATCAATCGATGCAAGTATACTTCACGACGGGAATGGGTAGCCTATCCATTATTTTCTTAGCCGTCTTTGCACCGACGATGTTGGGCTTAGCCTGAAGATTTTGGCTGGGCATCCGATTATTCAACAGCGGGCACCACCTGTGCCCACGTGGTGCCCTTGTATCCCTACTATTTTAGCATCACGTGTTACTCTCTCGTCATGCTAAAATTTGATGCCCAGGTTGTAGATACCCGGGCTGTCTTATAATGTAAAAAAACTTCTTAACCATTGAGTGGCTGTAAAAACAGAGTCAATGGATATATGAGTTTAAGTTATCAAATCTGAGAGTTGTACACAAAAAAACCCTTTTCAAAGAAGGGCCCTTTGAAATGAGTGTTATACCAGTGAGTTGTGACTTATTGAGCTTTCTTAAAAAAGCTGCGAACGGACGCCACTGCATAATCGCGGTTCATCTTCGCAATCATATCCAGCTTAATTTCCTTCGGGCAGACAGCCTCACACTCACCGTAGTTGGTGCAATTACCAAACCCCGCGTCATCCATAGCATGAACCATGGAGAGCGTACGGCGATCTTTCTCAGCGGCGCCTTGTGGAAGTGAGTTAAGCTGGGAAACTTTAGCCGATGTGAACAACATCGCGGAAGCATTTTTACAAGCAGCCACGCATGCGCCACAGCCAATACACTGCGCAGCATCCATTGCCCAGTCAGCGATTTCTTTGGAGATCGGAAGTGCGTTTGCATCGGGTACAGCGCCCGTGTTTACGGAGATATAACCGCCAGCTTGAATCACCTTATCGAAGGCGGAACGATCGACTACAAGGTCGCGCACGACTGGGAAAGGTTTAGCACGCCAAGGTTCAACGGTGATTGTGTCCCCATCGCTAAACTCACGCATGTGCAACTGACACGTTGTCGTAGCGCGGCGTGGTCCGTGGGGAATACCATTAATTGTCAGCGAGCACATACCACAGATCCCTTCACGGCAATCGTGATCAAACGCGATGGGATCGCCTCCTTGCTCGAGGATCTGCTCGTTGAGGATGTCGAGCATTTCTAAGAATGAAGCGTCTTCGCTGATGTCGTCCAAGGTATAGTCGACCAATTTCCCATCCTCATTGGGGGTCGGCTGACGCCATACTTTGAGTGTCAATTTCATGATATTGGGAGGGTTGGAAGTTACTTATACGAGCGCACGGCTAATTTCACGTTTTCGAAGATGAGCGCTTCCTCATGTTTTGCGGGATCGACGTCGTCGCCGAGATACTCCCACACCGATGCGTGACAGAAATTCTCATCATCACGCAATGCTTCACCTTCAGCCGTTTGATGCTCCTCGCGGAAATGGCCTCCACAGGATTCCTCGCGGTCGAGGGCGTCACGGCAAAGCAGTTCACCAAACTCTAAGAGATCGGCGACGCGGTTGGCGCGCTCAAGCTCGACATTGAGTTCTTTGTCCTCACCGGGAACGAAGACATTTTCCCAAAATTCCTTGCGCAGTTCTTGGATGAGCCCGGTGGCCTTCTTGAGTCCGGCATCGTTGCGGGCCATACCGGCGTATTCCCACATGATCATGCCGAGTTCTTTGTGGAAGGAACGCACCGTGCGCTTACCCTTGATGCCAAGTAGTTTCTGAGTGCGCGCTTTAACAGCTTCTTCGGCTTCTTTGAATTCCGGCATCTCCGGGTTGTTTGATCCAGCTTCAGAAAGTGGTATCCGCGCGAGGTAGTCTCCGAGTGTGTAAGGGATAACGAAGTAACCATCTGCCAAACCCTGCATGAGTGCAGATGCACCCAATCGGTTGGCACCGTGATTTGAGAAGTTACACTCACCGAGCGCAAATAGGCCGGGGATGGTAGTCTGAAGATTATAGTCTACCCAAAGGCCACCCATTGTGTAGTGAAGCGCTGGATAAATACGCATGGGACGTTCATAGGCATTTTCCCCTGTAATACGCTCATACATATCGAAGAGATTGCCGTAGCGCTCGGCAATTTTGTCGCGCCCAAGGCGATTGATTGCATCGGAAAAATCGAGGTATACGCCACGGCTTTCACCACCCACCTTTGGACCTACGCCGCGGCCTTCGTCACAGACCTCCTTCGCAGAGCGGCTTGATATATCACGTGGCGCGAGATTACCGAATGATGGATACTTTCGCTCGAGGTAGTAATCTCGGTCTTCCTCGGGGATATCCTTAGGTTCCTTTTCGCAGTCTTCTGCCTTTTTGGGGACCCAGACGCGCCCATCATTCCGTAGTGATTCGGACATGAGCGTAAGTTTGGACTGCTGGTCACCATGGACAGGGATACAAGTTGGGTGGATTTGCGTGTAACATGGATTCGCAAACCCCGCTCCTTTCTTGTATGCACGGTAAGCGGCTGTAACATTACAACCGACAGCGTTGGTGGAGAGATAATAGACGTTTGAGTAGCCACCCGTGCATAAAAGCACTGCATCGGCAGCCCAAGATTGTATCTCACCCGTTACCAGGTTGCGGGTTACGATCCCAATGGCCTTGTCGTCTTTTTTGACGAGCTCGACCATCTCGTGGCGGTTATACATTTTTACCTGGCCTGAGGCTATTTGGCGGCTCAATGCACTGTAGGCCCCGAGTAGCAATTGTTGGCCAGTTTGGCCACGTGCGTAAAATGTCCGAGAGACCTGAGCACCCCCAAATGAGCGGTTGTCGAGCAGGCCTCCATACTCGCGAGCAAAGGGAACGCCTTGGCCGACACATTGGTCGATGATGTTGACGGAGACCTGGGCTAGGCGGTGCACATCAGATTCGCGGGCGCGGAAATCTCCTCCTTTTACAGTGTCGTAGAAGAGACGATGCACGCTATCGCCATCGTTTTGGTAATTCTTCGCTGCATTGATGCCTCCCTGAGCGGCGATGGAGTGAGCACGGCGGGGGCTGTCTTGATAGCAAAAGCAGCTTACGTTGTAACCCAGTTCTCCAAGTGTAGCTGCGGCTGAAGCGCCGGCCAGGCCTGAACCCACAACAATGACGCTATATTTTCGTTTGTTGGCTGGGTTGACCAGCTTGATGTTAAACTTGTGGCTGTCCCAGCGATTCTCGATAGGACCTTCGGGTGTTTTGGGATCAAGATTCATGGTTCCTCTTTGTTGGCGTAAATTATTTTCTTGGGAGGGTGATTAATTTGAGATCGAGAGACCCCCTATATTCACTGCCCCAGCCAGCACAGCAACCGGGATGGAGACAAATCCGACAAAGATGAAAATTGCGAATGCCCTCGATAAGAAATCCAATCGTTTTCGCCAAACTGCATTGCGAAAGCCGAGGGACTGAAACATCGAGCTGACGCCATGATTCAGGTGCAAGCTAAGCAAGGCCATCGCGACGATGTAGATGGCTGAGATCCACCAGTATGAAAAACCGGCTACGAGCATGGTGTGGACGTCAAGGACGTCCTTATCTGCTTTGACCTCTCCTTTATATTCTAGCGGGATCATCGCTTGATAGACGTCGCCATTGGCCATTTTTATGGCGTCATCATATTCGTGTCCGGGCACGACACGCACGGTGTAGTGAGCCAAGTGGAATACGATAAAGAGAAAGATAATCAGCCCTGACGCGGGCATGGTGCGCGAAGCATAGGTCGCTTGGACAGTAGATTCCGCCTTGTAGCGCTCTGGACGAGCTGCCCGGTTTTCGCGAGTGAGCGCAATGGCCATCACGACATGCACCACGATGATGGCTAGCAGTACTGCGCGAATTGCCCACAGCGCTGGACCGAGCTCTTTCAACTTCAGCGCGTATGCATTAATAAAGTAGGGATCTAAATATACCTGTAGATTACCAACGAGGTGTCCGAAGACAAAACCGACGAGAGCCAGGCCGGTGATCGCCATCAGGAATTTTTTTACTAGGGAAGGAATTCTCATAGTGGAGCGTTGGTGTGTCGGGAGGGACTATCAATTTCTCGGTTAGACGTAAGGTCGCCAAGATGGAAGCAAATTCAAATAAGGTGGTAAAGGATGCTTATTCTATTAATCGCGACCTGCGCATTATAAGCGTTTATAATTGAGTTAAGTTGGCTTTCAGATGGCGCCTTTGGTTGCCGACCTTGGGAAGGTATGATGCAGCACGACATTCATCTCGATCTGCGAGAAGCTGTAATCCTCGTTGTCGACGACTCTCGGCTCGGTAACGAAATGTTGTCCCGTTCCTTGGAGCAGCACAATTGCCATGTGATCGCCGAAAGAGATCCAGAGGTAGCTTTCCTCAGGGCGGTAGAAGCGACGCCTGACCTTATTTTGATGGACTTCGAAACGTCGGTATCGCGCGGGATCGCATTTTGTGAAAAGCTCACGGAAAGTCCTGTGACTAAGGACGTTCCAGTCATTTTTATTTCAGGAACGGCAACACGTGATGAATGGTTGCAAGGACTCGACGGAGGGGCTGTGGATATTATCTCAAAGCCATTCGACCTCATCGAACTGGGTTTCCGTATCCGTAACCATATTGAGCTGCGGCGTGCTCGAGAAACGGTGCGAAAGGCGAACGCTCAACTCGAGGCCCTCAATAAGAGGAAGGATGAGTTTTTGGGTATCGCCGCCCACGACCTCCGGAATCCGTTGGGGGGTATCAATGGTTTTGCTGAGCTGATGCTGATGAACTCGGCACTTGATGACGAAAAACGGAAAAAATATCTCAGCTACATCCTCGAGACGAGTCAGTATATGACGACGTTGCTCAATAATTTTCTCGATATTTCCAAAATCGAGCAAGAGGCCTTCGACATTAAAATAAAGCCTCTGAGTGTTGGCGAGATTGCCGAATCCGTCATCCGTCTCAACGAGACCCATGCCGTCAAAAAAGATCAAACGCTGCACGTCGAGATCGACGCTGAGATCCCCGAGATCTCTTCTGATGGCAACATCTTGACCCAGATCTTCGCCAATTTCATTTCCAACGCTGTGAAATACTCTCCATTGGGTGGCGATATACGTATCGTCTTGCGGGTCGATGGTGAGCATCTTCATTTTTCGGTGAAGGACTCGGGTCCTGGGATTCCAAAAGAGGGTCAGGAAAAACTCTTCAAAGATTATGCCCGTTTGGATACCGAGCCGACCGCAGGGGAAAAGGCCAATGGTTTGGGCCTCGCCATCGTGGGGAAGTTAGCAAAAAAAATTCATGTGGCTGTTGGCTGCGAAAGTGAATTGGGGGCCGGAGCTCTCTTCTGGGCTCGCCTCCCTATGGAACACCGAATTCAAGGCTCCCATAGCCGTCCACCGATAAATTCCTAGGGAATCCTGCGCTAATTCAATCGCGTGGGCAGTGAGACGCCTCAAAGCGTCCCCTTCTATCCGTAGAAAGCTCTGGAGTGCGGTGCTTCGCCACCGCTGGTCCAAGTTCTTGAAGTGGATCGACGAAAGAATATCAGATTTTCCCAAAGGAACTGCAGCATACGCGGCGTTTGGTTTAGACAAACCCATTGCGCTTCTGATGATCACTTCCATGAGCTTCCCATCTTCTTCCGCAGCCGGCGACAACGCAGTCGATGTGGATGCCTGGGTCATGGAGCAGACGCAGAGTATCGTGGACGGCAGTCATAGCGCCTTTACCGCGTTTTGCCACCGCTACAGCGCTCAGCTCCATCGCTACTGTCTGACATTGGTGAGTGGTAATGAAGCCGAGAGCTACGAGCTACACCAACTTGTGTTGCTGCGCATCGCTAAACATCCCAAAGCGATCAGCAATGAGACGGAGCTCTGGCGATGGCTCAAACGCATCATGCGGACCGCTCGCATCGATATGGCGCGCAAGCAGCAGCGCTATGGTAAGGCGATGCAGCTCTATTGGGAGCATGTTACCACCACAGCCCCAGACCCGCCCCAAGTGGAGCGTTCCATTACTGGGCTGATCATGGATGAACTCGCCGATCTCAATGAGGATGAGCGGGAGGTGGTGGAGAAAAAATACCTCGAAGGCTGGTCAGTTCGATCCATTGCCGAAGCGCTGGGAGCCAGTGAAAAAGCCATCGAGTCGCGCCTCACTCGAGCGCGCAAAAACCTACGTGCTCGTGTATCTGAAAAACTGAATGCTTCCCTATGAAAAAGTCGTCACTTTCCGAAATCCTCTCCGACCAAACGCGCCTTGATGCTCATGCCCAGGCTGCACGTGATGCGATGGTCGCACGCCGAGACCAACAGGCCCCCGAACTATCACGTCCGCCTTCATGGGCTTGGGCACTTGCGGCTCTGCTCATCGCATTGTTTTTTTGGATCAGTCAGCCTGCGGCGATTCAAGAAACGGAGAACGACGAAGGAGAGACGATCCATACGCTTTTGCCGCAGCACCAAGTCCCCGCGAGTGCTGGAGAAACGGTCGCGCCCGGCGAAACGCTCTCAGAATAGCTGGTCGAGCATTTTGTAGTAAGAAAGTTTCTCCGCGTCTATGGGATCGATGCCATAGCTTTTCAGAAAAAGCGGCGCGTAATCGGTATCGGGGAAATTGTAACCGAGGCTCCATGTGGCCAAAGCCAGGTCTTGATAACGATCTGCCAGCCCTGTCCAGCCCACGTCGATAAATCCAACTAGCTCGCATCCATCGAACAATACATTGGGCAAGCAATAGTCACCGTGGCAGACGACGCAGTCCTCGTCATTCGGTCGTTCCTCAAGGCATTGCTTAAAGACAGCCTCGGCTCCCTTGCCGGAGAAACTGAGTGAGAAGTCTTCCTCAAATACATGGCCGATCTCTATGCGAGCACGCGCATCCATAAGTCTGTTATCCAGGCGACGATCATCGGGGACGTTCTCGGTGGGGAGTGCGTGAAATACTTTGAGGGCTTCCGCTAAAGCAACGACCCGATCGGGAATGGGTGTGGCGTTCTCTCTATCCTCATAGATGGCACGCCCCTCCAATTTTTCAGTCACCAAAAAATGGGCATCCCCGTTACTTGCGTAAGCGATCAGTTCGGGCACGGGAACTTTGTCTTGAAGCCATTCTAGATTGCGGCGCTCGCCTACGACCTCGTCATTTCCACCCGTGCGCTCGATCTTGATATAACAGCGTGCCGAGTGCGCCACAACCGCCCCGGACTCCCCAACTGTATCCAACTCAAGAAGCCCCGCTCCCATCGCCCGAGCGATAGCCCGCGGGATCGTGACGCCCGCGTGGTTTTCAAGTTCCCTGAGGGAAATGGTCATTGTGAAAGTTTAAATATGGATTGCGGCAAAGGCGGAAGAAACAGGAATTTCTGTTATCCGCGAATGGACGCGAATAAACGCGAATGTTTTTTATATCTACGTTGGTCGCTGTCTTGAGAGCTCTGTCTGAGCGCAACAAGCCGTTCTTAGTCCTTTGTTTAAGGCCCGACGGCCTACATCTCCCGGACTACCTTTGCGCGGGCGTGGTGCTGTGCGATCAAGGCTTCTAGATCTAGATCGACAAAGGCACTGTTGCGGATGCGTACCTTACCGTGGATAATGAGGATATCGACCGTGCGGGGCCAACAGAGGAGGAGAGCGTCCACCGGATTTTCGTGACCGGATGAGAAGAGGTCGACGGCCGGAAAGATGGCTAGGTCGGCGCATTGGCCGGGCGTGATCGAGCCGATGTCGGTGCGTTTGAGGATTTTTGCGCCTTCGAGTGTGCCGATCTCCAGAGCCTGCATCGCCGTCATGGCGCTCGGGCCGTAGCGCACACGTGCGAGCATCAGGGCCTGGCGGAGTTCGCCGAGGACGTGGCCTGAATCGTTGGAGCCGGAGCCGTCGACGCCAATGCCCACGGATGCGCCCGCCGCGCGTAGATCGCCGACGCGGCATATTCCCGATCCCAGGCGCATGTTTGCGTAGGGGCAGTGGGCGACGCCCATCTGACGCTCGCCGAGAAAGGCGACCTCCTCATCGGTAAAGTGGATGCCATGAGCGAAATATACGCCGGAAAAGTCCCAGCCTAAGTTTGCCAAGTAGGGCACAGGGCGTTCGCCAAAATGCTCGTGTGAATATGCGTTCTCAGCCTCGGTTTCTCCGCAGTGGATATGCAGAGGGATGTGATGCTGTTTGGCGAAAGTAGCCGAGTCTTTCAGGAACTCTTCCGTGCACGAGGTCGCGGCGCAGGGTGCAAGAAACACCTGCTGCATCGAACCGGAACTCGTATCGTGGTAGGTGGCCAGGAGGCGTTCCATATCGGCGAATATGGCATCAGCCGATTGGCAGACTTCTGGGGGATTGAGTTCAGACGGCTTATCCATGGCACCGCGCCCACAGTGGAAGCGCACGCCGAGTTCTTTTGCGGCTGCGAATTGCGCGTCGTGATGCTCGGGAGTACCCCTGGGGACGATGTAATGGTGGTCGGCTGCCGTGGTGCAGCCCGTCAGCATCATTTCGGCAAGGGCCAGTTGGCTCACGAGATGGAGGTCTTCGGTAGTGAAGCCTCGAAAATTACTATTCATGGCGGCTAACCAGGGTAGCAGCGTTGCATTGTTTCCGGGGGTGTAAGCCCGGGCCATAGTTTGGTAAAAGTGGTGGTGGGTATTGATGAGCCCGGGGGTCGCGATGCCGCCTTGAGCGTCGATGTGCTGGGCGAAATCTCCTTCGGGGATCTTGCCGGAGCCCACTGCTGTGACGGTCCCAGATTCTGTGATGATCCAAGCATCCGTGTGGACGGTCCGTTTTTCGTCCATCGTTACGAGATGGCCGATGTTGTGTATCAGGTCAGGCATGGGTGTCGTCGGCTTTTTTGTCCCCGTGCCGTGGCATGACGGCGTTGAGGATCAAGGCGGTCAGTCCGCCTGTAGAAATGCCGGATGACAACAAGCTTTTGGCAAAATCTGGTAGGGGCTCAAGGACTTGCGGGGCTGCGCTGACGCCGACACCCATGCCGAGCGAGGTAGCGAGGATAACTAATCCACGTTGGTCGAGCTGTGCATTGTGCAAAATACGGATCCCTGCTGATGCGATCAGTCCAAAGAGTACCAGGGTCAATCCACCCATGACAGGTTGAGGCAGGGCAGCGGCGAGACTTCCGATGGCGGGGATCAGTCCAAGGAGTATCAGGTAGCCTCCGGCGATCAGACCGATTTGGCGCGATGCGACGCCGGTGAGTTGTATGACGCCGTTGTTTTGAGAGAAGGTGGTGTTGGGAAAAGTGTTGAGACAGGCGGCAAGGGCGGAGTTAAAGCCGTCGGCAAACACGCCGCCTTTGACGCGTTTCCAGTAGGTGTCCCCGGTGGTGGGCTCGCCGGAAATCGAGGACGTCGCTGTCAGGTCGCCGATACTTTCCACGGTCGTTACCAGGTAGATGAATAAAAAGGTGGGAAGTAACTCCCAGCTAAAGGCGAGACCGTATTTGAAGGGCACGGGTGCAGTAAACCATCCGCCTGAAGCGCCGCCGTCCCACGCCAATACGCCCAGGGTCGAGCACAGAAGGATTCCAGAAATGAGCCCGATGATCACCGCAGACATCCGCGCCCAGGGGCGATTAAGCCCATTGAAGACTAAAACAACGAGCACGACGACAGCTGCGACCACCAGATGGAGCCACTCCGCTTGTCCCTCCTGGAGCGGGAGGCCTGCTGCGATGTTGCGCATCGAAGTCGGGATGAGAGAGATCCCGATGAGAAGAACGACAATCCCCGAGACTAAGGGCGAAAATACGGTCCGCAATTTCGGTAGAATGGGGGACAAAATCATTTGCACGGGCGCGCCAACCAAGGCCATGCCCAGCATCATCGGTAGACCTCCTGCCTGTCCGGCTGCGATCAACGGGCCGATGAAGGAGAAGCTGGTTCCGGTGATGGTCAGCAATCCGCTACCGAGGGGTCCGATGGTGCGGACCTGAATCAGGGTGCCAATCCCGCTCGCAAACAGAGACATATTGATCACATAGGCTGTATCCTCTGCTGACAGTCCGACGACCGAAGCGGCAATCAGGGGGGCGGTTACACACCCTCCCAACATCGCTAAGAGCTGCTGAAATGCGACTGCCATGGCCTGCGCAGGAGGTAGCCGGTCCTGCAGGCTGTAGAGAATCTTCGATGAGGGAGTATCAGACGATGCGCTCATTCGATTGCGGGAGCAGGCAAGTTGCCAATGGGACGACTGACCGAGCTCGGTTCAATTCTAGACTGGAATGGATATTCAAGTCCAAGATGTTCAGGAGGTCGAAAAGCCAAGCAATTTTGAATGAGCTTCAGCAATTCGCGTAATTTCGCGTCTATTCGCGGATAATTTTCCGTCGTTTCCGGGTTATGCTGCTTCCCGGATGCGTCTTATGTTTTCTCTGAGGACGGCATGTTGATCGGTCGTTTCTTCATAGCCGAGTTCGGTACGGATCTTGGTGCTGTCGACATACCAGTGCTGCTGGGTGTCGATGTTGAAGGGGATTTCGGCTTTTGAATCGTAAAGGATTTCGGCTTGGATATCGGCGGCGTGCCACACGGCCTGGCACCATGCTTCAGTGCTGAGTGCTGTTTCCTCGGATACATTATAGATGTGATGTCCCATAAGTCCGGCTGTGAGGGTGATGCCGTGAGCACAGTCTGGAGCGGATGCCCGCGAAAATCGCCAGTGGGCATAATCAGGATGGAGGCGTAAGACCCGCTCGCTCTCCTGTTCGAGTCGGATGTATTCGTCGACGCGGCGTCGATCAGGCCAGCCATAGATGGCGGGCAGGCGGAGGATGGCGACGTTTTCAAAATGCTTCAGGTAGGTGTTCTCGACACTGATCTTATCGTAGGTGTCATTACGGATGCTAGGCTGCTCGCGGAGCGCATCCGTTTCCCTGATGGGACAGGTTTGGTAGGGGCCGAGTTCAGTCCGGTGGAGCCGGCCGTAAGCCTGGTAGACATCGATACTCGAAACGGCGATTATTTGCACCTGTGTCTGCTCCTTCAATGCCTGGCACACGCCTTCAGCGTCCGCTTGAATAAAGGGAATCATGTCGATGACGACCTCAGGCTCTAGAACCTCTAATGTCTGTTTCAGCTGCTCGTGATGCCTCCGATCGCACGAGAGGCTTGTGCCATATTCCGATTTACCACGCCGGTTGAGGCAGTTGACCTGATGGCCCTGGTTAATGAGTGCTTTCACTAGATATGGGCCCATGAGCCCCGTTCCGCCGATGACTGTGATGTTCATTGTGGTGATAGTTCTCTTTAGGAAAGTTTAGTGCTCATCCCCCTGATAGATCCACATAGACTGCGTGTGACCAGCCGGTTGGAAGCCCATCGATTTGTAAAATGCCATGGCCGCACCGTCGGCGACGAGGATTTGCTGGTGTAGCTGCCCGTATTTTTTGGACATACGCTGCATGATAGCTCGTCCGATACCTTGACGTTGATAGTCCGGGTGCACGATGAGGTGGGGATAATAGACTACGAGGTGTCCATCGGAGAGTGCGTTGCCTAGACCGACGAGTTGTGACTCGAAGCGCGCTGTGATCAGGCTATGTGAGTTCCTCAAGGCCGCTATCAGCGCATCGGGTTTCTTTGCTGAAGACCAATTATTCGCCGTGTAGAGGTCGACGACTTCGGTAGTCTCGATCTCGTCATTGGAGCTGTAAGAAATATTCATTAAACCAACACGTGGGTGTAAGTCGTTGTCGTGATCGTGATCGTATTCGGGATTGGGCCGGCTCGGGGCGTGACCACAAGGCATGAAGGCGGTTCTAAAGGCTGGTTATGATTGCCAGAAAAAGTCGGAAATTGGATAAGGCGTCGTATTTGAGGATAGGCATCCTGTAAGAAATTCTCCTTGTCAAGGCTCCAGCGTGCTCATGCTGACTTTCTGTTTATTTTCTTAGGGATCAATATGATCGAAGGTTTCGTTATTGGCCGGAAGCTCGTGAGGAAGAAAGAAATAGTAAAGGCCGAGCCAAGCTCCCCAGGACCAGCGGTAGAGGGCGATAGGTATGACGAGGGTAGTGATTGCGATGCCGCCGACTGCCCACCAGAGGGGGATGATGCCAAAGAGCCCAAGTAATAAAATAGGGATGACCAGGCCAAATACAGTGATTCCGTAATTGATCACCATCGGGCCCAGAAACCAACCAGTACCGCGCTGCAAACGCATGAAACATAGGGGGCAGCTTTCTCTGAGTCTGAGGCCATTTTCGAACACCAGATGGTGGCCACAATTCGGGCACTGCATGCGCAGGCCACGTATTAAAATGATAATTGGGGGAACTGAATGACTGACGCCTTTTGAGGCCATGTATGATAGCCAATGAGTTTGGTCGTCTAGAGCAATGCGGGAGAAGAATTTGTGTCTCTAATATCCACACATCAATTCTGCGGTAAATCGTGATCCAAGGAAAAGCCCCATCCCCCTGCCAAGGGATGGGGTCTTTTTTTCGCTTACCTGTGTTCTGCCTATTTTTTCTATTCTGCCGTAGAAAAAGGGTTTTGGGGGATGAATCTTGGCTAAATGATGACACGAAAGATTTCGTTTTCTTTTCTGAATTGGATAAGTTGGGTCAGTTCACCGTTATTTGGATGCATGACATACCAGCCTGTTTCCGTGCGGATTAGGATCTTGTGGACGAGGTCGAATGACCCCTTGGCTCGAGTCCGTATCACCCCAACAGGCACATCACCTTTTTTTGCTCCTCCACCACGAATATTGGCCTGATAGGCAATCGATTGGAACACGTGGCAAAGCCCGATGGATAGTGCATCATTATCTAGTGCAGGAGCTAAATTCTGTTGAGCATAAGCAAGATAGAAGGGAATCAGCTGCTCTTTAACGAAAGCTGAGCTTGGTAATATATATTTGTTATCTCTAAGTTCAGGCTTCAGGGAATGACTGACGATGAGCTCTCTAAAGATGATTGAACGGTTCAGCGTTTGTGTCGTCGCGTGGGCAGTAATCCCGGTTAATAGGAAGGCAAGGCAGGCGGTGAGGATGTGTTTCATTTTCGTGGCAGTTGCAGGTTTTTGTTAATGCCGTAATACTAGACCACCGGGTCGATTTGGCCTATCAGGTGGTTTACTGATTTGGTCTCATTGGGGACCGCATGTTTTTTTGGAAAGTCCTCTGATGGAGCTTTGATTGTCGCGTAACCTGGGCATCGTTTTATCCGAGAACAGCTGAAAATTTCGCTTAGATCTTCTGGGGTAATTTACGTAGGCAGTCCTGATCGAGGCATGCCTTTGCTGTTGATCCTAGATAAGGGCAGCCGTAGGGAAGAGGCATGACAGATGAATCTTCAGGAGCCGCCGACCTGCAACTGCATGTGGGCCTGATTATGGGTAGTATCTCCGATTGGGAGACGATGAAGCATGCGGCGGAACGTCTACGCCAGATGGAGATTCCGTTTGAGAAGGAGATAGTCAGCGCGCATCGGACGCCAAAGAAATTGGTTCATTATGCTGAAACCGCCCGCAGTCGGGGACTCAAGGTGATCATCGCAGGGGCCGGGGGTGCAGCCCATTTACCCGGCATGGTTGCATCGCTCACTACCTTGCCTGTCTTGGGCGTTCCCGTGAAGTCGCGGGCTTTGAATGGCTTGGACTCGCTGCTATCCATTGTTCAAATGCCCGCAGGGGTGCCCGTGCCCACCCTGGCCATCGGGCAATCTGGAGCCGTCAATGCCGCTCTGACAGCAGCGGCGATTCTTGGCGTTGCTGACGAGGCAGTGGCCGATCGCCTCAGTGCTTACCGCACCTATTTGACGGAGTCAGTAATGGAGATGACGCTCCCTGAAGAACCGATTGAGGAGGGCGTATGAGCGGAAAGACGTTAGAGCAATTTTCACCTGGATCGACGATAGGGATTTTTGGCGGGGGGCAGCTGGGTCGAATGATGATCCAATCTGGACGTTCAATGGGCTACCGTTTCCACGTTTATGACCCCTCCGAACTTTCGACCGCCGGGTTTATCGCAGATTCCTTTACCTGCGCTTCTTATGACGACACCGAAGCCTTAGATGCCTTCGCTGCATCTGTGGATTTGATCACTCTAGAGTTCGAAAATATAGCAGTCTTAGCGTTGGAGCATGTGTCGAAAACGCGGCCGGTAATGCCGGGTATCGAAGTATTGCGGACCTGCCAGGACCGAGCCTTGGAAAAGACCTTCCTATCGGACAACGAGATTGCGGTGGCGCCTTTTAAGGTAGCGCAGTCACCAGACGAGTTGGCTGAAGCTATTAAACTCATTGGGACTCCCTGTGTCGTGAAGAGCGCTCGTTCAGGCTATGACGGGAAGGGCCAGTTAAAGTTGGATAGTTTCAAGGTGAGCCAGAAGAAGAAAGTGTGGGATACGATCGGAGCTGACACTGTTGTGGTAGAGCAGTGGATTCCGCATATCGGCGAGTTTTCCGCCATTTGTGCACGGCGCTCTGACGGTGCCACACGATTATTTCCGATGATGCGTAACCTGCATCGTAATCATATACTGGCAGAGACGCATATTCCCTGTGGTTTGGATCCCCAAATTGAGCAGGCGGGGCAGCGTATCGCCCGTAAGATTGCCGAGGCTCTCGACGTCGTGGGGCTGATTGCAGTCGAGTTTTTCCTGACGAGTGAGCAGAAGCTTCTGGTAAACGAGCTGGCGCCGCGTCCCCATAATAGTGGCCACGCGACGATGGATGCCTGCTATACGAGCCAGTTTCAGCAGCACATTCGTGCTATTTGTGGACTGCCTCTAGGAAATCCACGCCTGCACACGCATGCCAAGATGATCAACCTGCTCGGTGATCGTTGGGAGGAAGGGGAGCCAGATTGGTTTGGTTTCCTGAAAGATCCGAATGCGCGCCTTCATCTCTACGATAAGGGGGAGCCACGTCCGGGCCGGAAGATGGGACATGTGACTTACCTACAGATTTCTTAGGCTATTTGGACTTTAGATATTCTGATCGGTAGGCTGTGGGTGTCATCCCATGTGCTTTGCGGAGTACGCGATTGAAGTAGGAAGGGGCGGAAAACCCCGATGCCCAGGCGATTTCAGCAATCGTAAGACCAGACGATTTCAAATGCTCAATTGCCGTTCGCAAGCGTGCGTAGTTGAGAGCCTGAGTGAAAGGAGTCTTGGTGTACTCTTGAAAAGCGCGGGAGAGATAATCGGCCGAGCAATCGAGAGTATCCGCCATATATCGTAGGTTGAAACTCGGATTAGTATAGTCGATGTCGATGCTGCGCTGAGCCAATCCCACTTTTCGGTTTGGAATGATGCCCTCAATCGGAGCAACTTGATCTATGACTGTCAGTGCATTTCCCATTAGACTCATCATCAATCCACGGCATACAGTCGTCGGTTTGACTGACATACTCCACGTGTGGCTGACTAAATCATTAGCATGGCGTTGCATCATCCTACTGGCTTCCGAAGGAAAGACATCGAGTGGGCCACACACGGTCCGAGCAGTGGGGGAAGCATAACCCACGTGGAAGGAGAATCCGTTGCTGCGAAACATGACGATCAGGTCGCTAAATCTGTCACCAATCCGACGTGGAATCTCACGGTGGGGAATTTCTGCAGGCATAACGGTTACTTCGCCTGGACGATTTTCGAACGCTCCTCCCGGGGTTTCGAACTGTTTAACACCATCGATCTGAATGAATAGTTCAGGTGTGGGATGAAAGGGAAATCCATAACTAACATCCCGTTGACCGGCAGGATTTGGAACATGTGTGGTGAGCGTTCCCCTGTCTAAGCGACTCAATGTGGTTTCAAGGGTTTGGCGATAAAGCTGAACCCGATCCCCTGCCTCTTCGGTCCTATTTATCATGTAAGATATGTCTTATTGAAAAGGAATAATAGAATCAATCTTTCTGGAGTCTACGGATACTCCGTACAATTTTCGAAGCATGAAGAAAATAAGAACTGTCTTGGTTGGTTGTGGGGGTATCAGTAGATCATGGCTTAACGCCGTGAGGAATAATTTCGCGGATAATATCGATCTAGTGGGCTTCGTAGACTTAAATCCCGAGGCAGCCCGAAACCGGGCGGATGAATTTGAGGTGAATGACGTATGGATCGGAGACGACTTAGCTGAGGCGATCGATACTTTGAAACCCGATGCAGTGTTTAACTGCACTATCCCTGCAGCGCACTATGCCCTATCTAAGTTGGCACTCGAAAAAGGCTGCCACGTGCTCATAGAAAAACCACTGACTGAAACGGTTGAGCAGGCAAAAGAACTGATTGCGTTGGCAGAAGAAAAGCAGCGGGTGTTTTCGGTAATCCAAAATCGTCGCTATCACGGAGCCATCCAGAAGGTGGTGCGTGTTCTAAGTAGCGGGGTATTGGGTCGGCTGAATACTTTGAACGTAGATTTCTACATGGCTATGCACTGGAAGGGGTTCCGAGCTGAGATGAAGCATCTTTTGTTAATGGATATGGCAATCCATACCTTTGACCAAGCGCGGTTTATGAGCGGTCAAAATCCGACATCGGTATTTTGCTATGACTACAATCCACATGGTTCCACTGTGAGCCATGGTTCCGCTGCTATGGCGATTTTTGAGATGACTGACGATGTCATGTTTAACTATCGAGGCAGTTGGATGGCCGAGGGATTCAAAACTAGCTGGTATGGCACCTGGCGGGTGATCGGAGATAAGGGAACCCTCATTTGGGATGGCCTGGAGGACATTCAAGTGGAGACGACCGAAGATTTCGCACCTGATGCGCGGGCATCCAGCCACATGCGTAGCATTTATCCTGTCGGCAAAGCATCTTCCTCTCAAACGGAGCATGCCGGTGTTATTGGCGATTTCATCGACGCAGTCCAAAACGGGGGTTCTCCCCTGACTGCGGCATCGGATAATATCTACAGCCTCGCCATGGTTGAAAGTGCGTGCCTGAGCGCTGAGACTGGAAAACGGATCGAGATCAAAATCTAGCCTGATTTCTCGGTGAACTGCTGAGTTTTCGTAACGGCGCTCACTCGCCGTGTATCCAAAGCTTTGATTTTTCTTCCAAGCCCGTCCTGGCTCTGAGTCATCGGACGTCCGACTTCATCTTCAGCAATTTCCATGGCATCAGCAGTGTAAGGGTCATCATAATTGTGCTACTGAGCGCTAAAAATGAAACATCATGATCCATTTGACCGTGCATATTATGAGTGGCCTTCAAGAGGTTCGGGAACAGTTGATCGATGATTGCCGCAATAACCCAAAGGCTGACCACCAAAGCGCTCAGGCTAGCGAGCGTGGCCTTGAAGCCGATTGTTTTTTGAAGGATTCCAAAGGTGGCCGCATTCGCAGCGGGACCCCCGACCAGGAAAACGAGCGCGGTTCCGGGGGAAAAGCCAGCGACGAGCATCGCAGCTGCAATGGGTATCGCCCCAGTTGAGCATACATAAACGGGAAGGGAGATCGCCGTTGCCAATAGATAGGTCAGTGGTAACGGCCAATCGCTGATCGCCCAGGTCTCAGGAGAGAGAAACTGCGCCATGGTGGCAGCGATGAATACCCCAAGGACGACTGGAATTCGCACGTCTCCGGGTAGAGTTTGAAAGGCAAAACGTGACCCTGCACTCAGCTTTTGTGACCAGTTGGCCGCGTCAGCCTGAGTCTGCTCGCCGTGCTTGCCGCAACAGGCATCGCAGGACTCGGATTCGGCTGAGAGGGGTTCGTTTTTAAAACGGTCTCCGACAAGCCCAGCAGCAGTTCCCGCTACGAGCGAAACGACGAGCCTGAGGAGAGCGGCGGGGAGTCCCATCAGCCCGTAGGTCGCAAGTAGACTATCGATCCCCGTTTGCGGTGTGGTCAGAACAAAGCCCGCGGTTGCGCCATTACTGGCGCCCTTTTGTTTGAGTGTCGCCCCGAGCGGTATGACCCCGCAGGAACAAACCGGTAGAGGAATGCCAAGGATGACGGCTCGCAGCACTTGACTGGGGCCTGGTCTGCCTAGAAGGCGGGTGACTGCATCTGCGCTTAGCCAAGCGTGCAGGAGCCCCGCGAGCGCAAACCCTATTAAGAGATAGGGGGCCATTTCGGTCCAAATCTGCCAAGTTTGCTGGAAGAATGAGATCACGACAATATACCACGTTATCTGTCATTGAGTCATTGGGCTAGTTTAAAGCCTGCAGCAAATAGAATACGGCATAGATGAAGCCAAACATGCCCATGAGCGATACGACTGCATGAAGCTTAGAGACTCGCATAACCCCGGATACAGCTTGAACCGTATTAATAGCCGAACCGATCGTCCCCAGCATTTGCATCAACGCAAACATGGGGATCCAGCCGGCAATGCTATCACTCGGAGCTAGAATAAATACCGGTAGCGAAACTAACAGAGTGACGCCTAAGGGTAGCAACCCAACGGCTAATGCGCCGTGGCAGAGCGTGGCACTGGCGTTGCCTCCAAAGAATTTGCCCGATTTAGATAACACCCATCCGCATAAGCGAAACCCGAGAAGTCCCACTGCTGGAGAGACTAAACCGAGCGTAGCGAGGGCATCAGAAAAGCCAAAGCCCTCCTGTGGATAGACTGAAAGGATGAGGTAAAAGACAATTCCCGCCGCCGCTAAGACTGACCACATGGGTGTGAAAGGCACATGCGTGGATGAGCCCAGTGTCTCCATAATTGATCGAGGCCGAATAAGGAGGTCCAAGACACGCACTGAGGGCGGGGGCGATGTAGAAGAAGCTTCAGATGAGTCCATAAGTCCGAGTGTCTAAAAAATGACGAAAATTGTGGGAAATACTTTCAGGTTAAAACCCAGAAAGACGACTTTCAAAACCACACAAGAGTTAGCTAAACACGCCATCCCGAATCAAGGCCAACCCGCTTATCCAAACCTGGGTGCCTAGTAAGTCTCAACGACTTCGAGTACAGGCCAACTGTATTCGCGGATCGTGGTTGATCTAACAAAATAGGTCGGTGCGCACCGAACATGCGGACCGGCCTTTTGTGTGTCTGCGTATGGCGAAGTTACGGTGGGGCCCCTTGGGTCATTGTTTGTGCTACATGAGAGACTTCTGCCAATATGTCTGTCTCTAGGTGCCGTGGATTTGGTCCAAGAATCGAGTCGCTGTGCTTTGGTGGCTAGCGAGTGTCTCGGCTTTCATCCGGTCCAATTGGCGCGTCATCATGGCGAGACGAGGTTGATTACGGAAAAAATCTTCATGGTCTTTGATGAAAGCCCAGAATAAGCCGTCCCAGATCGCACACCAGTCACCTTTACCGTAGTTGCTCATTTTGCGGATATAATTCGAGGACGAAATATAGGGCTTTGTTGTGAAAATACCGCCGTCAGCGAATTGGCTCATTCCGTAAACATTCGGGACCATTACCCAGTCGTAAGCATCGATAAAAAGCTCCATAAACCAGCGATAGACCGCGTCGGGATGAATGCGGCAGAGAACCATGAAATTGCCTAAAACCATAAGCCGCTCAATATGGTGACAATAGGCCGTATCGAGAACGCGGCGGATGGTCGTATCGATCGGCTCGATTCCAGTCGTGCCGTCATAGAAGGACTGGGGCATCGGGTGTGTGAAATGCCAAAAGTTACGTGTGCGTTCTTCAGTACCATGCATGATATACATCCCATGCATAAATTCGCGCCAGCCGATGATTTGGCGAATGAAGCCCTCGAGAGAATTTAGCGGAATATTCTGAGACTCTGCCTTTTTAAGAGCGGCGTCCACGATCTGTTGAGGTGTGAGCAGACCGGAATTTAGGTAGGGTGTCAGCACAGAGTGGTAGAGTACCGTTTCGTCTGCTGCGATCGCATCCTCATAGTCGCCGAATAGCGCGAAGCGGGTATCCAGAAACTCCTGCAAACGCGCCTGCGCAGAAGCGTGGTCGACTGCATACCAAAAAGCATCAGAGCCTCCGGGTGCGTTCGGGAATTTTTCCGTAACGTGTGCGCGTGCCTCAATGACTTGTCTGTCGGTGTTGGCTGAGGGTTCCGCTGGGCATCGGTGCCCCCGAGGGAGCTTCTTTCTATTGTCCTCGTCAAAGCTCCACTGTCCACCTCTGGGCTCGCCCTTGGAATCCATGAGAATATCCAAGTGCTTACGCTGCGTCTTATAGAAAGTAGCCATGAACCGCTGTTTTCTGGTGCCGAAATAGTCCTCAAGTTCCCCGCGTTGACGTATGAATGCTGGGGAAGGGTAGATTTCGAGCGTGACGTTGTGAGTGTTTGCAAAGCGGCGTATGCGTTTTTCTAAAAGATGATCGGCAGGTTCAGCGAGGTGTATTGTGGAGGGCGGGATTTTGAATATTTCTGGAAGCCATCGATCTATAGTTATTCCTGTCCACTCTTTATAATGAGCCTCGTAGCCTTCCCGTTTTAATCTCTCGAAATATGCCTGCATCGTGGCACGGTGGAAGAGGAGTTTTTGAACGTGAAAATCTGCCTGAGCGTGGGGGTCGGAGAAAAAGAGACTATCTTCTATCATATAGACGGGCATGTCCTTGAAGATAGCAGGATGATGCTCGAACAGTTGGTGAGGGAAAATGAGCGACGCGTCCACGTGTGAATTATCGGGTTGTGGTGTTGGTTATTTTGAGAGATTGGCTTTGGTGAAGTGATGGAGACTGTGGAACGATGCCCTGGATGTGGAAGTAGCCGTTATGAACGAGTCGAAGAAACGGGCGTTCAAATGGATCATACGTCATGCGAGATTTTTACTTTCCAGAAATGTAAGGTGTGTGACTTGGTGTTTCTTAGCCCGCGGGTGGAAGCAGAAAATCTTGGGAAATATTATCCAGATTCTTACCTGCCCTATCGAGGTGCATCGGTCTGGGGGCGTTTTTCAGGATTGGTGGAGGCGGATCAAAAAAAATTGGACGCTGCACGTGTGGGACGCGTTCGCGAGGCGCTTGGTGGTGAGCGGCTTGGTTCAGAAGATTTGCTCTTGGATGTAGGTTGCGGAAAGCCGACCTTTTTGGAGATGGCCAAGCAGAGACTGGGCGGCCGGGCGCTGGGGCTAGATTTCTCAGACCATGGCTGGCGCGAAGATGCTGAGCGTTACCGGGAATTGGATTTGCAGGTCGGCACGATGAATGACCTCGAAGACCGATTGGAGCCCAGGGTAATCTCGATGTGGCATTATCTTGAACATGATTACGCACCCTTCGAGACACTGGAGCGCTTGGGGGAATTGTCGAACGACCGGACGCGATTACTCATAGAAGTGCCTAATTATGACTCCGAAACGCGCCGGAAATATCAAAAGCATTGGGCGGGGTACCATACTCCCAGACACATCTCTCTTTTTTCTCCCAGTAGCATGTCAGCGCTTCTCGAGCGTACGGGTTGGACGGTTATACGGATCAACACCTACGGAACACTCGATCCTTATGTGTTGGATTGGATGAGTCGAATGGAGCGCAAGGGCATCAATTGGGGAGCGAGCATGGAGTCGAAATTTCCAGCGTTCGTTTTGGAAATGTTGGTTTTTAGGTTAAAACAGCTGCTGTTTCGTCGCAAATCTTGGGGCATTATGTCTGTGTTAGCCTGCCGATAGCTTCGATTCATATCGTTATTTTCAGAAGAAAGCGTCAAAATGGAATAATTTCGTCGATATCTTCCTATCATACTGGAACGTATCCGGCTTCTCGGGTATCCATCATCACATTAATTTCATCATGAAAAAGAAAACACTAGCCCTGGCCCTCACTGGAGCACTCGGTATTTTTGCCGCTGTTCCTTTCGTTGCTTCCGCCGATTCAAAGGAAAGCTGCGCAACTAAAACTGAAGTAGCTCAAGCCGGTGCCACCTGCTGCGCTTCTGCCAAAATGACTGAAGTCGCCAAAGCTGATTCGGCTTGTGCGTACAAATCCGCAGAAGTTGCGAAAGCAGGAGCTGATCGCGCATCTGCGTGCGGAGACAAAGCGATCATGCAGGCACAAGTTGCCCAAGCTAAGGCGTCTTGTGCATCATCTGCTGAAGTCGCGAAAGCCGATTGTGCCTCAGCTTGCGCTACAGCAAACGTAGCCGAGGTAGCATCTGCTGCATCATGCGCTTCTGCGAAGACAGCTGAGGTTGCAAAAGCTGACTGCGCTTCTGCTTGTGCGACGACTTCAATGACCGAAGTCGCCAAAGCTGCTGCAACATGCGCTGCCGAAAAGGTTGAGGTTGCAGATGCCAAAGCTGGTTGTGCAATGTGTGCCAAGAAAGCTGCTGAGGTAGCTGCGGTTGCTGAAGCGAGCGCTCCTCGTTCGTAAGCTGGCTTAGCTTTATTTTTAAAGGCCGTTCCGATGCTGGGACGGCCTTTTTCTTTGGGTCACAAAGAGGAGAGAGTCTAAGTTCAACGCCTGAGCTGTGTGTGAGGGTTACATGCAGAGTAGCAGATTGATTCCGTTTCCTCATTAATAGGATTGGGAGGTCTTTTGTGTTTTCTGAATTGAAAGTTCCGATGCCTCTCTAGGTAGGATCCAACAAATTCATGCCCTCCAATGACTATGCCTCGTGCAAAATGCCTTACTTTGTGCAGCAGTAATTCGGAGAGAGGAATGTATCCCTCCAGTTGATCGACTTCATCAGCTCTGTCGGTGTCGATACGGTGTCCAGATCCACGTTGCTTGCCGTTCACACCGATACCAAACACGAACTTACGATACGCGGCTCGGGCTTCTTTTGAATTTAGACCAGGGTAAATGCTGGTGACGCTGTTAGTCAGAGAATCGTGACTGGCACAGAGATCACTGAAACTACAAAAATGGTAGTCCTTAGGGTCCTCCACCAGGCCAGCTCTCACAGGATTAAGGTCAATGTAGGCCATGACTCGTAAGAGGGTTTCAGGAGAGTTTTCAACTAGAACGCTAGCAAACCGTTCACACCAAAGAGTTCCAAATCGCTTATAGGTTTTGTTAAAATACATCGTGAAACGCTGCTTAAACGTCTTCATAAATTGTGAAATATCCCCCATGCGCTCCTTAAGTTGCTGGCGAACATCATGTGCCTCTGGAGAATTTGACTCGAGGAGCTGTTCCAAGTGTTCAGGAGGCATCGGCTGATATTCAGTTGGGGTGGGATAGAGGATCTTATATCGGCGTAATAATTCTGCATCATCAACTGCATCGGCCTTATCAGAGATACGCACTAGAACGTGGAAGTGATTTGTCATTACAGCGTAAGCAAGCACTTCGACCCCACAAAACTCCGCCACCTGAAATAGCATCTTCCGCATTACAGCTTTATCTCGATTATTGAATAACATCTCCCCGTTCACCGTCCGAGACATGCAATGATACACATTAAATTCAGCCCATCCCTTGATTCGAGCGTGTCGCATTTGAAAAGAGATGAAAATAATGAACTAAAAGACAAATTAAAAATGACTGTCCTAAAAAATACGGCGCAAAAAAACCGGGACCCTGGAGGGGGTCCCGGCTTGTCTGCTATGCTGTGTATCGATTATCCGTTTCCTGAAACAACATAGCGAAATAGCTCTGGTTTGTTGGGGTTTCAAGTTGGGTAGAGCGATTTTTTTGAATACTGCCACGTAAGTGGTCGCTTGACGCGGTTTTGTGGTTGTTCAGTTTGCTGAATCGATGCTGCAGTTCTTGAAGATCGAAAATCTGGCGCTCTTGAATCGGGCTGAATTAAATTTTGAGTCTGGATTCCATGCGGTGACCGGTGAAACAGGTGCGGGAAAGAGCGTCTTGTTGGGTGCGTTGGGGATTCTTGCGGGACAACGGGTCGAAAAATCAGTTATCAAGCGAGGTGTAGATGCTTGCCATGTGGAGGCAATCTTTCTGCTGAGTGGGGATGTCTTGAGGGATTTTGATTTGTGGCTTGATAGCGCAGGGCTACCGGCGTGTGAGGAGGGGGCCTTGGTCCTAAGCCGTAGTGTTTCGCGGACGCGGGCTCCAAAGATACAGATCAACGGCAAAGTTGCTACCCTGGCCAAGCTGCGGGAGCTGGGAGGATATTGGATAGACTTTCACGGTCCCCATGAACCACAGAAGCTAGCTAACCCTCGATTCCAGCTCAATATGGTCGATCTGTTCGGCAGTTACAAGGGCGAGCTTGAAACCTACCGATCCGCTTACAGCACTTGGAGGTCGGTACTTCTAGAATACGAGCGAATTAGAGATCATGATAAGCTGGATGCAGACGAGATTCGTTTTCTCGAGGCGCAGTTGTCGAAAGCTGATCAACTCGAGCTTGGAGCGGAAGCGATTTCTGAATTGGAGGCCAATTATAAGCGTTTGAGCCAAGCTCAGGAAATATCCTCGGCTAGCACTGATGTGGTTGAGGCTCTAGCAGGTTTTGACGGAGCGATTTCAAAACTGAGTGATGCTCTGCGGCCTGCCCAAGAGTTGGCTGAGTTGGATGAGCAGGACGAGGCACTGATCGATCGAATGAATGGCTTGATTATAGAGCTCGAGGATCTGTCTTCTGAATATCGTTCCCTTGGCTCAGATGCTTACTTTGAAGAGTCGGAGGCTGGTGAGCTGAATCAAAAAATGGAGCTTTGGCTCGGGCTGAAGCGTAAGCACGGTGGCGATTTAGAGGGTGTGCTTTCTTGGCGCGATGGCATTCGCGAGCAGCTGGAGCTACAAGGTAATATAGACGGGCGGCTGTTAGTGCTAGAGTCACAGGTAGCCGAAGCAGAATCCGCGGCTCGAATCGCTGCAGACCAGCTTACGCAGCAACGTAAGAGAGCAGCCGGTCGCTTACAGTGCGAGGTGATTGACGTGTTACACACTCTTGGCTTCAAGAAGGCAGACTTAAGGATAGAGATTCAGCCCACTCAGCTATCTGTGACAGGGTCTGATCAGGTCAGTTACCTTTTTTCTGCAAATCCTGGAACAGATGTTTTGCCGTTGGGCGAGATAGCTTCGAGTGGTGAAATGGCTCGTGTCATGTTGGCGTTCAAGTCTATCTTGGCCCAGCATGATCAAACGCCTGTCTTGGTGTTTGATGAGGTCGATGCAAATGTGGGTGGAGAGATCGGAAAGGCAGTCGGTAATCGACTCTATGAATTGTCACAGGGGCGCCAGGTGTTCTGCATTACCCACCTTCCTCAGGTAGCTGCAATAGGGAGCCATCATTGGCGCGTCCAGAAAGACCAATCAGACGCCGAAACGACGGTTATCATCGATCCGTTGAACGCTGATTCTGAGCAACGCAGATCAGAGCTAGCTCGGATGATGGGAGATCGCGATTCTGAAACGGCGCTTAAGCACGCTGACGAACTGTTATCGGGTTGTTAGGCCGGCTTCGTTTCTGCGGTCGTTTCAGCCAACTTCGCAAATCGTTTTTCCTTGCGGCCTCGTAATGCAGTACCGAGATCATCGGCCACCAAATAGAGGCTAGGGATGAGTATGAGTGTCACAATGGTGCTGAAAAGAATCCCGAAGGCGAGGGTGACGGCCATAGGGATAACCATCTGAGCCTGCATGCTTGTTTCCGAAATAATGGGAATTAGGCCGATAAAGGTGGTAAGCGACGTAAGCAAGATCGCTCGAAAACGGCGCACGCCGGCAGCTCGTGCAGCATCGCGAACGTTAAGGCCTCGTGCTTTGCCTTGATTTACAAAATCGACCATCACCAAGCTGTCGTTGACGACTACTCCTGCGAGAGCGATCAGTCCGCACATTGAGAGAATGCTGATGGGTAAGCCCAAAATAAAATGCCCTACCAATGCGCCGATGAAGCCGAATGGAATGACCGCCATAATAAACAAGGGCTGCGTGTAGGATTTCAATGGAATTGCCATGAGTGCATAAATGGCAAAAAGGGCGAACCCCAGTCCGACAAAAAGTTCAAATAGGGACTCTTCGCCTTCTTCGCTTTGACCGGTTAGCCGATAACCTACGGTTGGGTAACGGGGTTGGATCCGCTCTTCGAAATATTGCCTCACTTCGCCAACGATTCTTCCTGGCTCCGCAATCGTTTTGTCGGCGGTGGCAGTAATCTCTGTGGAACGTTTACCATCAAAACGGCGTATGGACGTAAATCCGGTGCGCATTTCGACATCTGCCACCGATGCAAATGGCATTGAACGTCCGTCCACAGTTCGAAAATACATGGATTCCAGATCGTGCATGGAGCGACGCTCTTCCTCGGGGTAGCGTACCATTACTTTGACTTCGTCTTCCCCGCGTTGCAGGCGTTGCACCTCAAAGCCGTAGAAACCGTAGCGTGCTTGAGCTGCGATGTCCGCCAGTGTCAAGCCGAGTGCTTCGGCTTCCGGTTTTACTTCAAGGATAGCCTCTGGCGGGCCGTCACTCAAATCGCTCTTCACATTGTAGACACCTGCATATTCGCGCAGTTTGTTTTCTACGAGGGTGGCGACTGCTGCGAGGTCGTCCATGTTTTCACTTTCCAAGCTCAGTCCTATGTCAGCTCCGCCATCACCGAATGACCCGCTGATATCGACCGACTCAGCGCCAGGGACTTCGCCGACTTTTTCGCTCCAGAGTCGCGCGATTTGTTTGGAATCGATGGAGCGGTTTTCTGATGGATTTAGCTCAATGAAGATGAAGCCATTGCGGCGATCGGATAACCAACTGCGGGTGTGTTTCACGAGTGGATACCCTGTTTCGTCGAGCATTTCCTGATCTAACTCCTCAAGGGCGGTTTCTAACTCGCGGACTGTGCCTCGGAGGCTTTCGAATGATGTGCCCGCTTTCATTTCAACACTCGCCGAAATATAGTCGCTTGGGTTGTCGGGAAAAAACACAAAACGTACGATACCTCCGGTGACTGCCCCGACTGAGATCATGAGGGCTCCAATGAATAGGGACAACGTGGTATATCTATGTTGCAGCGCTTTGTTGAGGATCGGTTCGTAGACTCTTCGGATAAGCCACTTTAGTTTTGCTTCTAGCCCGTCCTGTAAGCGGGTTAGAGATGTAGGTTTCCTAGGTTTCGTTCTGCGCTTTGCCAAACTCATGAGATGGGCTGGCAGTATCCATTTGGACTCGATGAGTGAAAACACGAGGGCGAGTATGACGACCATGCCGACTGATTTCCAAAGCGGACCGGACGGTCCAGAGATCATGGTCATCGGGATAAAGGCTGCGATCGTCGTAAGGACGCCAAAAGTTGCTGGCAGCGCGACTTGCTGAGCACCGGAGATGACATTGTCCACGGTGGGGCCGTGTTCTTCGACGTTTGAGTAGACGTTCTCACCGATTACGATTGCATCATCGACCAAGATTCCGAGCACCAGAATAAAGCCGAACAGGCTGATCATGTTTACTGAGACATCGAATAGTGGCATCAGCCATAGGGTGCCCAGGAAGCAGACGGGGATGCCGACTACGACCCAGAATGCCACGTTCAGGCGCAGAAATAGCCCAAGCATGAGGAAGACTAGGGTAGCTCCCAGGGCGAGATTTCCCATCATCATGTTTAGACGCCCTTTTAAATAATGAGAACCATCGGCCCACGTTGAGATGTAGATGCCATCGGGAAGTTCTGCTTGTTTCTGAGCTACGTATTCTCGAACAGCTCGGGCGATGGCGATTTCGCTTTGGTCCCCTACAGAGAAGACGCTCAGACTCAGACTCGGCTGCCCATTGAATGTGGCGAAACGTCGGTTCTCCACGAAGCCGTCTCTTATGTTGGCAACGTCCCCGAGGGTCACACGGGCGCCGTCAGGTGTTTTGATAAGCGTAATTTCAGAGAATTCGGTTCCCGTGTAAACTTTGCCATCTGTGCGCAATCGAATGTCGGCGTTATCAGTTCTTATGGTGCCCCCGGGTAGGTCGACCGACGAGGCGCGCACGCGCTGAGCCACTTGGGCCAGGGTGAGGTTATAGTGTTTCAGTGTATCCTCGGAGATTTCGATCGAGATCTCGAAAGCACGGGTATCATTGAGTTCGACGAGCGAAATTTCAGGAAGGGCGGCAAGTTCTTCACGCACCTGTTGCGCAATCTCTGTCATCTGGCGTTCATCGATGTTTCCGTAGACTTGAACGTCGATAATATCGTCTTGAGTACGTATGCGGCTGATGATGGGGCGCTCTGCGTTTTCTGGAAATGTGAAGATGGAGCCCACACGGAGGCTCACTTCATCCATGACTTCAGATATAGAATAGCTGGCTTCGACGCGTGCCGTTATAGTACCCACGCCTTCTCTCGCCTCTGAGCGTATCTCTTCGATACCTTCGAGGCCCTCGATTGCTTCCTCGATCTTGATATTGATCCCGCGTTCAACTTCGAGCGGACTTGCGCCGGGGTACGGCACGGAGATGCGGATAACTTTTAGACGAAATGCGGGTTCAGCTTCTTTAGAAATGGTGAAGGCAGAGAAGGTGCCTCCGATGATCAGGACCAGTAATAGAAGGTTCGCCGCGACTGGATTACGCGCGAACCAAGCAATAGTGCCCTTAGTTGTATCGTGGTTACGCATCGTTTTGTGTAGATGCAATGGGCTGTGGATTTACTTTTATCCCATTGAACAGGGTCTGTGGTGCGGTGAGACACAGGCGGTCTCCAGTGCTCAATCCGGCTGCAATGTATGCAAAGTGGGAATCTGTGCGCCGAATGGTAACGTCCCGTATCTCAACAGTATTTTCTTGAGTGAGCACGGCCACTTGATCGGTTCCACGGAGCGCGGCGCGCGGGATACGAGCTACTTGTTTCATCATTTTTCCGGTCACCTCAGCGGTGACAAATGATCCGAGGATAAGCGGTAGGGCCTTTTCAGAGTGTCTAGCATAGGGGTCTGCCAGTCGAGCGACGATAAAGAGTGTGCGGCTATCAGCATCGATAGTCTGTTCTGACCTGACTATGGGAGTTTCCCAGGTGTGTGTATCGCCGTTGATGGCGAAGGTGAGATGGGCTGAATACTCCGTGTCGTTGGGGAGGTATGTGATATCGTCCCAAGGGATACCGAGGCGAATTTCTGCGTAGTCGATTGCATCGAGCCGCGCAATTTGTGAGCCGGGGTTGACTACTTCTCCCATTTCAGTCTCGACCGTGCGGATTAAGGCTTCGAAGGGAGCACGGATTTCTGTGCGTGAGAGGTTGCGTTTTGCGCGGTCTAGCTCTGCTTCTGCAGCAGTGAGTTGGGCCTCGGCTTCTGCTAATTGTGGTTTCCGTAGGGACAGTGGGCTCGCTGCACCATTTCCGGATGCTTCCCAGTCGAGTCGTGCTTGCTCGGACTGGGCGATTTCCTGTGCTAGGCGAAGGCGTGCCGAGGCGACCTGGGCCTGTTGGCGGCTGACTTCGGCTTTGAAGTCAGCATCGTCGACACGGACGAGCAATTCGTCTTTGGCAACAAACTCCCCGGGATAGAAACGTGGGCTGACCTCAACGATTTGTCCTGAGACCTGGGATGCGAGGTCAGATCGGCTGCGGGGTGTGACAAAACCTTGGGTATGGATTCGGACGGGATAGTCCGATAATTGCACATGGATCACCTCTACTTGCCTGGGCGGAATGGGATCGGGCTCTCGGACTTCTGCACTCTTTGGTCGTGAAATTATGGCTGTTATTCCCGCAGCAACGACGATCACCAGCAAGGGAGGAACGATTTTTTTGGACATGCTTCGAGCGCTCATTGAATCCGTGGAGCGTCTGGCGCGCCGTGGAATGTCTGAGATATAGGGTGATTTGTTAATCTTTTCATTTCCAGGCTTCCGTATCGGGTCTGTGACAGCAGTCCTGGGGACTTGGGTGCTGTATGTATCTTAGCCCTGTCACTGAATAGGTAAACGCGTGCGATCTGTTTCAGCGTAAGAAGCCTCATTAATTTAGCAAAAGCTTAGCTAATTTTAGTAATTAAGATCTCTGTTTTAGGGGCGAATTTTCTTTACGCTCTGCTATACAATTATGAAGAAATTTACTGTCAAAGCACGTATCCTTATCGGATTCGCCACGCTGTTTGCCGTCACGACTGGTGTCGGATTGGCCACAGTTATTCAACAACGTCAAGTCGTTCAAGAGGCCGTTGATGAAAAGGCTGCATGGCTCACTGAGATTCTTCTGCCTAAGTTGAGCCAAGGAAAAAGCATCCAGTCTGAGACGCTACTTACAATGTATGCTAACAGAGCCTATGGTTATAGTGCCGACGAGCGATTTTTTGAAGAGGGACAGCAACGTTTTAGTGCATTGGCCACATTGCTGGATGAATCCCTTGTGAAAAATGAGGAGCTAGGCCTCTCAGAATTTACTGAGATCGAAGAGCAGATGCTTTCGGATGCCCTGGCATATAACGAATTGGTATTGGACACCCGCCAGAGCAATGAAAGCTTAGCGGAGGAACGTAAGGCGATGGATGCAGCAGCAGCCAAATTTGTTAAGTTGGTCGACACCTTCGCCGCGAGCCAGGATGACCAGCTTGAACATGAACTTAAGGAGCGGATGTTTAAGATCGACCGCTCGGCTGAATTGTTAGCGTTGGGGAACCGGGCGCGCATAGCCAATTTTAAAGGTCAGGCCAAAGGGGAAATTAAGTATTTTGACGCGGCGCTCCAGTCGCTTGGAGAGGTGAAAGCGGTTCTCGATGCCCTAGATCCCGTTATTCGAGATGTGGAGGACATAGCACGTTTAGATGCTGTGAGGGTGTCGTCAGTGGACTACAGTGCAGCGATTCGAGCTTTTTCGGAGATGTCGGAGCAGGAGGTAATCAAAGAGGGAGATCTGTCTGACATCCGCGTCGCGATGGATACGGCTGCAGACACATTTGTCACCAATACTGAGGCGCTGTTTGCTGATCAACAGACAAAGACCAAGCAGGATATTCAAGAACGTGTATTCAAGCTGAAGTTGATAAAGAGCATCGCTAATAAGGGTAATCAGGCTCGAGTGGCTAATTTCAAATTTCAGGCAAAACGGGAAGCGACTTATGCTCGAGAGGCGATGGGTTGGATCGACGGTATGTCAGAAGAGTTTGGCCAGCTGTATCCCCTTACCCGGCGCCCGGTGGACATTGATAGCTTGGATGGCATACGTGAGGCGACAACGGCTTATAGCGAAGCGATCGCTGCATTTCTCGAGGACTTTGAAAGAATCAATGCGCTTGCCGACCTCCGGACACAAGCGGGGGAGCGCGTCCTTTCGGGTGCGCGGAATGCATCGAATCTGGGATTCAGTGGGGCACTGCAAGTGGCAGACGAAACCATGGACCGCCTCCGGGCTGCCAATGGGTTTTTGATCTGGGGTTTGGTTGGCTCTATAGCCCTTGCCTTGGTGCTGTCAGCCACTATCTCTCGCAGCATTACATCGGCTTTGAAGAAAGCCATTGAGATACTTTCCGACAGCTCCAATCAGACTACTGCGACCGCCGAGAAGATTGCGCATTGTACGAATAAGCTGTCGCACGGCGCATCGAGCCAAGCGTCTTCTTTGGAGGAGACCAGTGCGAGTATGGTGGAGATGGCCAGTATGACGAAGCGCAATGCTGAGTCTGCTCAAAACGCGAGTGCTATGTCTGTGGACTCGCGCAAGGCCGCGGATAAGGGCGTGGGTGAAATGACTGAAATGACGCAGGCTATGTCAGATATCCAGGATTCCAGTGAAGCAATTTCGAAAATCATCAACACCATCGACGAGATTGCGTTCCAGACTAATATTTTGGCGCTCAACGCAGCCGTGGAGGCAGCGCGTGCCGGTGAAGCCGGACAAGGTTTCGCGGTCGTAGCCGACGAGGTGCGAAATTTAGCGCAGCGCAGTGCCGTTGCGGCTCGCGAAACAGCGGAGAAGATTGAGGCGGCGATTGGCATCAGTCAGCGAGGAGGCGAAATCAGCGAGCGTGTTCAATCGAGCCTTGAGGAAATCGTCGAGAAGACTCGCGAGGTGGATAGCTATATCAGCCAGATCGCTGCTGCATCGACAGAACAGAGCCAGGGGATTTCTGAAATTAATGATGCTGTCGCTAGCATTGATCAAATTACTCAAGCCAATGCGATCAGTGCTGAAGAGACGGCTGAGGCTTCATCGAGCCTCGATACCCAAGCTGCAGAGCTCGCTCACATTGTGCAAGACTTCCGTAAATTGGTAGGGAGCTAAATCATATTAGATTCGTGGACCAGCCTATGTTCTTAGGCTAAGAGGGCGTATTTTTCTTTTTGGGCTGAGCGGGTTGATACATGAGGTCCTCGAAGCCTAGACCGGTAATCTTTTTAATATTGGTGAATACGTACCACATAGCGTAGCCGAGCATAAGAATCGAGGGTAGGGCAATGACTGCGAAACTCATTGCTTGGAGTTTCCCGAGTTCTGAATTGTAAGCGTCAGTGCCGGGCTCGCTGACTACGATTATTGTGGTGAGGATATAGTTCAATATGGATGAGACGACAAAGGAGGCTGCGAGATACCAAGTGCCCCGGGCGAGCACTTTGTCGAATTCACCACGGTCTCCTTCGGGAATAGCGGCATCAATTCGGTCAACATCCATGATTTCGCGGTTAAGAATAAAGAGACGGACCAAGGGCTTTTTTGTGAGCGCACTCGCTCCCGTGATGATGGCGAAAATTGCAGGAATACCCGCCTCTTTGACGGCAAGCCATTTGTTATCTAAGTGCAGTAATCCGATTCCCCCAGTGAGGAGCACAGACACAAAGCCGATGATGGAAAAGAGGTTTGCTTTTTTTCGGGTGACAAAGTCGTAGATACCGTAGCCGAGTGGGAACACTAAAGCGATGATAAGCACCGCTGTCGGAGACGCGTTAAACCAGTCGTCCCCTTTGTTCAGGAGGAGCACCGGCAGGACGAGGTTCATGCCCAGGTTGAGGAAGGCATTTTCTTGCTTTTGGGGCGTCGCTTTGGGCGCGGAATCGGTCATGGCGAGTAAGATTGTAAGTTTGGGATGGGAGTAAATGGGAAACAGCGTTATCTCATAAAGATGCGATGTCTTATCACAGCAGGCCCCACCCGCGAATATATTGATCCGGTCCGATTTCTCAGTAACCCGTCTTCGGGTAAGATGGGGTTTGCCCTCGCTGAGGCGGCGCTGGAGATCGGGTGGACTGTCGATCTAGTGAGTGGACCGTCCACCCTGGTGGAGCCTTCTGAAGTGATCCGATATCCGGTAGAAACAGGCGATGAGATGTTTGACGCTGTGGATGCTTTGTTTGACGCCTGCGATGTGTTCATTTCAACGGCTGCGGTGATGGATTTTCGTCCGGTGCAGCGCTTTGAGCAGAAGGTCAAAAAGAATGAGGCTTCGCTGACTATAGAGTTAGAACCCACGCGCGATATCTTAGCGACGATGTCGGCGCGCAAAAAAGATCAGCTTATGGTGGGTTTTGCGGCAGAGTCGCACGATGTAGAGAAATTTGCCTGTGAGAAACTTATCAAAAAAGACCTCGATTATGTGGTGGGCAATCAGATTACCGGGCCAGACACAGCCTTTGCAAATGACGATAACTCTGTGGTTTTGATAGATAGAGCGGGTACCATGCGTATCTTTGAGCGTACAGGAAAGCATGCTTTGGCGCGACGACTCATCACCATTTTTAGAGATGATGTTATCTCTGCGAAGTGAATTTCTCTCGGTGAATCAAAGCTGTTTTATAACTCATCGTTTTGTTATTTTCACTGTCAAAACCGCGCTAAAGCGTGGGGATTATTTATTTAGAGTAGACAACCTTTCGATAAATAACGTTTATTAAGTGAGTATTTTGTCATAGGCTGCCCTACCTACGGCAACGTGCAATACCCTACTACCCTAAATCTGACCCCAGACCCCTATGGCCTCCTACAAGATGTGGCTGATGGCGGCTGCATTGACTGCAGCCGGCTTGTTGCCGACTACCCTGTTACCGCAAGTTTCTACTCAAGGTTTTTTGAACCTTCCTCGAAGTGAGGTGCCTGGAACGCTCCTCAGTGACCCTTATTCTAACGACTCGATCTATCTCGGTCGCACTACGACCGTTCAGTATCTCAATGGCTGGGTGATTGTTGGGGGCGAAGGCCCGGGGTCTGCGACAATTGACGGAGTGAATCGAGATTTGCACCTACGCATTTACGACATCAGTGATCCCGCCCAACCAATCCGGCGCCTGCCATCAGACTTTGGTTTGCCTATAGGAGAGAATGAATGGTACGACGGCGACGTTTGGCATTCTGGTAACTATGGGTCCAATGCGCATGGCTCGTTCCATGTAGAGAACTTCTTGGGGCGCCCTTACATCTATGTAGAAGAATTTGGGGGTATTGTTCAGAAAACTAATATAAGTACAACTTTTGATCTTTCAGGAAAACGCGTCGACCGTTTGGGGATAAGTACTAATAGGTCAGGTATGTCAGGGCGTTTTAACGCAACTTTGAGTTGGTATGAAAAAGACGACGTAAGTTTTGCGCCGTTTGAGATCAAAAAGGAGGTGCTGCATGAAGATGGGCGGTATGAAAAAGTTATACTGGCGACGATTGATCACAAGGGAGAGTTTGGAGGGGGCAATTGGCACCCAATTTTTTTTGGAGACTTACTCATCTATGTGCGTAGTGGGTCCTCAGCAAGTGACGGTGTGGTCGTTTACCGTCTGCAATATAACGACTTCACAAACCTTGAGACGATGTCAGTTACGCCACAACTGGTTGCTACATTGGATGGGGGCTTCCAGGGTTACTGGCCTGATCTCTACAGTGATGGGTCGGGTCTATATGTCCTTGGTTCTGCCAATAGTGAGGTAAACGTGGCCGACATCACAGCTGCTGCTGATCCCAACGGTGATAGTAGTGTGACTCTAGCTGGTAGTCACGTTCATCCCGGCCTGAGTAGTGTAAACTATCCAGTATATCAGGATCACTTTACATTCATTGATAATGTTAAGTTCGACGTTACTAAAATCATCGCCGGGGATCCCAATCCGGAAGTTCTAATTTTAGATACACAAAGCGCAGGGTTTGATACTTCTCAAATGTCCTTGCCTTTGGGTAACTTGTGGATGACCGGCGGAAGTAATCGGGGGGGGGGAGCTACAAGGGTTCTCGGTTTGGGTACAGCAGCAGGAACCCGATGAGATTGCTCCCAATGTCTACTATCATATTCCTCAGGCCGGTCGCACAAACTACCCTGTTCACGCCCTTTTGAGCTTCATGGTCCAAGAGTCCAAGATTATGGGACCGCGTAATGGTATCGATTTTAAGGTCCGAAGGGTTTTGAATGGAGGTGATTTAGATACTGAGTTCGTGCCTGGATTCCTGACTCATGATATGAGTGGCATGCTGACTTTTAACCCCGATGTCCCTCTCGATTATGATGCTACCTATCAGGTAGATTTTCTATCTGATGCAGCGAATCAAATCGGATTTCGTGACGGCGCCGGAAACTACATCGAACCCTACAGTTTTCGCTTTTCGACTGGTTCTGGATTAGATGGTCAAGCGCCACCGATTATAGATTCGATTGTAGCTTCGGATTATCAACCCCTTCCGGGTCAGGTATTCGATGTGACTACAGATGCTGAAGGTATTGATCTGGAATATCGCTTCAACTTTGGGGATGGTTGGAGCGATTGGACGCAGTCCGCCATAGCGACCTATGCCTACGCTGAACCTGGCCGATACCGGGTGATTGGTCAGGTGCGTGATAGTGTTGGTACGGTAGCAGCGAGTTCAGTGCGCCTCTTAGTTATTGAGCCGCCAAGCGGCCCATCGCCCACACATAGCAATACAATGACGATGGCAGACTTTGAGGGATCTCGAGCAGTTTGGATGGTTAATCCTGATGCGGACACTGTGAGTATGTTTAATCCAACGACGGGATCTAGGCGGGGAGAAATTAGTGTCGGCGAGCGGCCCCAAAGTGTAGCGGCGGCCGCTGATGGAAGCGTTTGGGTAACCTGTGAAGGTGAGGACGCGATCTATATATTGAACAGCGCTGGTACGATACTTGAGGTTCTCGAACTGGGTTATGGAAGCGCGCCTTGGGGGATCGCACCAACACCTGATGGACAACAGATGTTTGTCACACTCTATGGTTCGGCACAGTTGGTTCGGTTCGATGTCGCCAATCCATCTGTCGCGGTTTCTACGGCGACCTTTCCCACACCGCGATCGATAGCCGTTACTGCTTCTGGTGACACGGTATTGGTGACACGTTTGATTTCGACCGATACCAAGGCAGAAGTGGGAGTATTTGCATCGTCCATGGATGCCCTAGTTTGGGTGGACACGATAGACATTTTGAGTTCCGACGCAAAAGATGGTGGAGATCGTGCCGCAGGTGTCCCCAATTATTTGGGAGGGATTGCGATCGCGCCCGATGGTAAGCATGCGTTGGTGACGGCGAAACAAGACAATATCTTTCGCGGTGAAATCTTCGGTGTTTCGGATTTAAGCCATGAGAATACGATGCGAGCTGTGGTGTGTGTGCTAGATCTCGATGCGCTTGAAGAAGTCCAGTTAATAAATGGGATCTCACAGAGTCGGCGCGATTTCGATAACAGTGCCAATCCGATGGGTATTACCTTTAGCCCTGCAGGGGATCTCGCGATGTTCGCTTTGCAGGGAAACAACCGGCTGGTGGGGTTTGATACGCTAGATTTAGCCGCGCAAGTAGATCTCTCTGCACAGGTGTCTATTGACGCCGGCACGGGGCTTGCACCGAGTGGCGTTTTGTTTGATGCCGATACCGGTCGTCTATTTGCAAGTAATTTTACCGGTCGAAGTCTTTCTGTCTTTAACGCATCTTCGGTGCTTGAAGAGAATCAGAGCAGCCTAAGCCTGATCTCGGTTACGAAATCTGTATCAAATGAGTCACTGACGGCTGAAGAGCTTCTCGGTAAGCAGATCTTTTATAATGCCTCTGATCCGCGAATGAGTGCTGAAGGTTACATCAGTTGTGCCTCGTGCCACCTCGATGGGGGCCATGATGGGCGTGTTTGGGACTTTACTGGTAGGGGAGAGGGTTTACGTCGCACGACAGATTTGCGTGGGCGTGGAGGTATGGCTCATGGCAACGTGCACTGGAGCGGGAATTTCGATGAAATACAGGATTTCGAGCACGATATCCGCGATGCATTTGGGGGAGAGGGTTTCATTGTTGATGCGGACTTCGCTACGAATCACCCCGGTCCCTCATCTGCAAAAGTGGGGCTCAGCCCAGAGTTAGACGCCCTGGCTGCCTATACTGCGTCGTTGAAAGAGGCCTCGATCCCCATGAGCCCATTCCGCGCTGTAGATGGAACCTTCACGGAAGAGGCGGTCCTTGGGGCAGAACTATTTAGATCGCTCAATTGCGCGAGTTGCCATGCAGGTTCTGCTTATACTGATAGTGCCATATCTCCAGTGTCTAGTGTGTTGCTTCACGACGTCGGAACAACGAACACGCTGCTGAGTGGTCAGCGGCTTGGACTAGGAGCTCTTGATGGTGTAGATACACCTACGCTTATGGGACTGCACGCGTCGCAGTTTTTTCTACATCACGGTGTAGCGAACAATCTTGGGGACGCGCTGGCTTTCGCCACGGGTAAGGTGTATCCGGAATCCTAGGCCGAGTTATCAGACGGTGCGATCATGGAGCAAGGTACACCTGAATATGGAGGTGGGGGGCGCCATCGAGGTATGTATGGTAATGATTTCGCTCGTTTGAAGAGGGACCAATCCATCCGATGGTCAAACATTGACGGAGGCCTTGGTGGTGCTGCACGGATCGGTATTCGCTACAGCCAAGGCTTTGGAAATGGCGATGTTCGATTTATTGTGAACGGCGTAGAAACCATTTTGCGTATGGAGGGAACCGTGGGTGGCTCTGCGAAATGGGATTGGCGATGGCGCTTTGTAGACGTGGAGCTCTTAGCCGGTGCGGTTAATGTGATAGAGTTCATTCCTCTAAAGCGCGACTTCATGCCTGACATTTTGACCGTAGCCAGTGAGTCCGATCTGGCAAAAGCAGCGCCTCACCGAGTGTTTACTACACTTTCTGAAGAAGAACAGTCTCAGCTCTTGGCCTTCTTGCAACAGCTAGATGGGCGCGATGCAGATGGAGTGATACCGGCAGATGGTGTGCCCGCCAAACCCTCAGTGCTTGCCATAGACCAAACGGGTCTGGCCATCCATCTTACCTTCGACGATGGCGCAGAGGATTCCCAAGGCAATCAGAGTGCCAGTCTCAGCGGTGGAGCTGGCGTCGATACAAGTGCTGGAGCATTTGGAGCTTCCGTTCGCTTCGATGGAGGTGATGATATGGTGCATCTTTTGGACAGCCCGGTACTCAACATTCCTAAAGAAGCAGTTGTCCAGCAGACCATTTCACTTTGGTTTGCCGTGGATGACGTCGATAATCCTGGGCGCCAACAAATCTTCGAAAGTGGAGGTTCAACACGTGGGTTCAATGCCTATATCGACAATGGGACACTCTATGCGGGAGTGTGGGATCAGAATATTGATGTTGGTGTGGGTGATGTGGCTTCCTGGGAGGGTACATGGCGTTCTATCTCCGGGATTGCATCGGGTGTGTGGCATCATCTCGCTCTCGTTATCGATGCCTCTGCTGACCCAGTTCGGCCGCATGAGGGTGCGTTTTTCGCGTATTTAAACGGTGTCGAATTTGACGTCGGCAACAGTCTCGCAATGCAAATCTCGCGACATGGTGACGATAGCGCTCTTGGTGGAGTGGCGGGGGCGTCTCGGTGGGCCTCAGGCGGTAGACCTCTTAATCTAAATGGTAACATCGACGATTTCGCCATCTGGCACCGCAGTCTTTCTGAGGACGAGATAAGAATTTTGGCTGACGGCGCTGGGGGCTCGCCGGTTGATCTACTTTCATCAGAGGAGTTGGTGGGGCATTTCCCTTTTGACGAAGGTTGGACTGACCGATCGGGGATTCAGAATCTAAGAATCAATGGTGGCGCCCTCATTGAGGCTGATGCTGGCCAGTTTATGGGCGGTGCCCGATTTGATGGAGTGGATGATGTGGCCAACATTAGAAATAACAATTTGTTGAATACATATGATGGAGGCCTTGCCCAACGGACGATCAGCCTTTGGTTTTCGGTGGACGACGTTGCCTCAATGCAGCGCCAGGTCATTTTCGACCTCGGAGGATCCAAACGGGGCTTTAATGCCTATATCGAAGACGGTGTGCTTCACGCCGGGATTTGGGATATTGCAACCGATGCGATCATCGGTGATCAAGAGACATGGCCTGGAACCTGGCGAACCGTTGGTGGAATCGAACCAGGAGCCTACTATCACCTCCTCATGGTCCTTGATGCTTCTGAATCGCCGACACTGCCTCATCCGGGTGCATTCAAAGCCTACTTAAATGGTGTCGAATTTGATGTTGGAAATGATATTGCCATGCAAATTGCCGCCCACACGGACGCGTGTAGTTTGGGAGGACCGGCGGGCAAATCAAAGTTTCTTTCAGGCGGCACAGGGAGTCACTTTCGAGGATTCCTGGACGATTTTGCGGTCTGGAATCGCGTGTTGAGCGACGACGAGATTGCTCGCTTGTCGGCCCCTTGAGCTATGACTACGAGACCTGATTTGCATTTTGTCATATCTGCCTCAGGTTCTCGATCGATGAAAATGAAAAAACTCTTCGCGCTTGCTGCTACTTCGGTGTCCACCGCGCTTTTCGCTGAGCCCATGAGTGTCGGTAGCACGGCTCCTACTGAGCTCATTGTGAAAACGGATGCCGGAGAGCAATTCGACATCGGTAAAGATCTGCAGTCAGGAATGGTCTTGGTATATTTCTATCCCAAGGCGGACACGCCAGGCTGCACCAAACAGGCGTGCTCGATACGCGATGCCTTCTCTGAGCTTTCGAATGATGGTCTACGTGTCTACGGTGTGAGCATGGATTCGGTCGAAGCTCAGGCGGCCTTCAAAGAAAAATACTCGCTTCCTTTTACCCTGATAGCCGATACCGAAGGCATTCTTGTGGATGCCATGGGTGTGCCCAAGCGGGGTCGGTTTCCAGCTCGACAAGCCTTCCTCTTCAACGAGGGTGAGCTTGTCTGGCGCGACCTCAAAGCATCTACAGCCAAGCAGGCTGCTGATGTCCGCGAGGCGATGGCTCAGCTTTGAGCGAGTCAGCCATTAAACCCATTTTTTGAACTACCTGTTCGCTCATCGAAGAGCGAACAGGTTTTTTTGTGTCCAAGTTGCACGAAACTGGCTTCAGGAGAGTCTTCGTTTACAACAAGTTCTCAAATCAACCACGTTTATCCATGAAGATTGTTTCTGTAGTCAAAGGTCTATCTCTCTTTGTTATCCTCGTCTCGCGCCTGGGGGCCTTGGAAGTCGAGATCGATTTAACCAACGACTCGGGCACCCTTGGCGAACTCTTCAATGATGTGTCGAGCGGCACATTCCTGGTCCCTGGAGGATCAGGTTTAGAAATCACGATCGAAGCATTGTCTACTGATAGTAGTTTGAACTCGAATGTAGGCTCTCCGAACCGTCTTGGCATAAATTCTACTCTCTCTGGAGAGGATGCTGACGACTTTGACGTGGGAGAGTTTGTTGAGTTCTCTTTCAGTAAGAGCGTTGAAGTAACGTCCCTTGATTTTGTTGGTTTTGGAGCAGGAGAGACCTTCTCATTTGCGGGACAATCCATCACCGGGGCTCAAAATCTTTACGCGGTCCCCAGTCCGGTGTCGATTGCTGCGAACACATCCTTTCGTTTAGAATCGATCTCGGGAACAATGGGATTGCAGGCGATCACGCTCAATGTCGTTCCCGAGCCGAGTGAGACGGCGGCTGTTTTCGGAATTGCGGGCATGCTCTTTGTTTTTCGGCATCGCCGCCGTCGAGCGCATGTTCGGCGTTCATGAATCTCTTTTTTCTTCTTCGAGCAACAGCTTATACTCCATCGAATCCTTGAGAGCTTGCCAGGAGGCATCGATGATATTGTCGCTTGCCCCTACAGTGCCCCAAGTCTCATGGCCGTCAGTGGATTCAATGAGGACGCGTGTCACGGCGTCGGTGCCGAGGGCGTTGTCGAGGATACGGACCTTGAAATCTGTAAGGGTCACGGTCTTGAGTATGGGGAAAGCGGGGATGAGGGCTTTGCGCAGTGCATGGTCCAGGGCGGATACGGGGCCGTGTGCCTCGGATACGGTGTGGTAATCGTCCTCGCCGACACGGATTTTTACTGTGGCTTCAGAAATGGTGCGGCTCAGAGCGATCTGTCGACCTACGGAAGAGCGATATTGGACGAGCTCAAATGCGTCTTTCCTGCCTTTCAGGTAACGGTGGATGAGCAATTTAAAGGAGGCATCTGCGGCCTCATATTCGTAGCCTCGAAACTCTAGATCCTTCAGGTCTGCCAAGAATTTTTGAAGCTCTGAAGACTTCTCCAATTCGATGCCGAGTTCTTTGGCCTTGAGCATCAAGCTGGCTCGACCTGCCATGTCAGAAACGAGTACACGGGTGTGGTTACCCACGCGCTCTGGCTGCATGTGCTCGTAAGAGTGCTTTACCTTGCCGACGGCATCGGCGTGAACACCCCCCTTGTGTGCAAAGGCGGCAGTGCCGACGAAGGGAGCGCGCGGGTCGGAGCGCACGTTAGCGAGTTCGTCGATGAAAATGGAGAGATCGCGCAGACTCGCCATCTGCTGAGAGCAGTTCAGGGTTCGCCCCATCTTCTCAGAAAGATTGGGAATGATTGTGGTCAGGTTGGCGTTGCCGTTGCGTTCCCCGATGCCGTTCATGGTGCCTTGGACGAGGACGGCACCCTGGCGCACGCCATCGATGGAAAGCGCCACACCGAGTCCGCAATCGTTGTGGCAGTGCATGCCTACCCGCGTGTTGGGAAACTGTTTCACTACACGAGCTACAATCTTTTCCAGTTCGGAAAGCATCATGCCGCCGTTCGTATCGCAGAGGGTGATGCACGAGGCTCCGCCGCGCACTGCGGCTTCTAGGGTAGACAAGGCATAGACATCGTCGTCTTTGTAGCCGTCGAAAAAGTGTTCCGCGTCATAGATCACTTGACGTCCATTTTTAACCAGGAAAGCGACGGACTCCTCGATCATTTTGAGATTCTCATCACCGGTGGTGCGAAGGATCTCCGTGATATGCAGCAGCCAGGTTTTACCGAAGATGGTGACGGCAGGTGTCTCTGCTTCGAGCAGGATCTTGAGTTGAGCATCGTCCTCGGCTCTCTTGTCCGCGCGTCGTGTGGAACCAAATGCGGTTATTTTAGCATGCTTGAGCTGGAGTTGTTTTGCCTGCTCGAAGAAGGCCATATCTCGAGGGTTGGAGCCGGGCCAGCCACCTTCGATGTAATCAATTCCGAATTGGTCTAGCTTTTCAGCCACGCGCAGCTTCGCAGCTACGGTGAAAGACACGCCCTCGCCCTGCGTGCCATCGCGCAGCGTCGTATCGTAGATCCAGACATCCGGTGAGTTCATAAGCGAATTGAGTAAAACATTCCAAATTAATTGGGCATAGATACTGGCACAAGGTGGAAATCCGTGGATTCATTGGTGGAGGTGCAATTGAAAGGACGGGGAGTTGTTCCAGTTGTCTCTCCTCGGCTTCAGTGGTTGTAGTTGAGGCGCTCTGTCGCCTCGCCCCTGCGGTGTGGATCGAAGCAACGGTCTGCGCACCAGCAGAGCGGTGCGACTACAACAAAGGCGGTTGGGGACATATTCCCGAAGTTTCAATTAGGCCCTGCTCGAAGCCCAAAGAGTTTTCGGTCGAGGCAATTGTATTGATCTAGGTTAGTACGGTAGGGTCGTTTCGTCAAAACGGCCGCGGTTGTAGTATAGATCCGCATATTTTTCATGCGTGCACCCAGTGATGGAGATCAGGGATCTTTTCACCCAATTATAAGGCTGTTTAGTCCCATAAGTTCTCCGAATCCTGGTCGAGATAACCGCCTTTGTTATTGACTGGATCAAGGCTCGGATGGGTGCTTTTTAAATATCATGTACAAATTCATACCTGTTGTTCTATTGGCGCTTGCTGGCTTTTTTGGAAATATCGGATGGGCTCTGATCCCGGTAGAGGATTTTGCCAAACCTTCTAGAATTTCGGGTGCGCGGTTGTCACCCGACGGGAAGTGGTTGGCGTTCCGTTATCCCTCAGGCGATCGGATGGACTTGATGGTGTTTAATCTTGATGAGTAGGACGGTGTGAGGATGAAGGGGTGGCAGGCAGATGACGTAAATAGCGTTCACTGGGTGGGAGATGATCGTTTGGTTTTCGACGTGGTTTTCCGAAACCAATATGCAGGGGGTCTGTTTTCGGTGAAGGCAGGTTCGCGTCGCTTCGAGGTGCTTAACAAGTTTGATGCTTTGAGGGTGATCGATCCGGTCCCTTCAGACGAAAACGTGGTATTGACTCGTTTGTATTCCACGAGCCGTGGCGGTCCGCGCACAGTGCGTTATTTCACCAAACGTGGTATCGGGCGTGTGGTCAAATCTGCCGAATCATTACCAGGTACTCAGTTGGGATGGTATGGCGATGGCGGGGGCGATTTGATTGGCTGCCGCGTCTATCACGACGGAAAATTACGCCTGTATTTCCGTGAAACTTATGAAAGTGAATGGCGAGAATTAAAACGCGTCAGTGAAGATGTAGGGCAGTCATTTGAGGTGTTGGGTTTCGATCCTCATGAACGCACATTTTGGATGACCGCTTACGAAGACGGAGCCAATACGGCGAGCCTTTTCAAGGTGCCAGTAGATCCTGGTAGCGAAACCATCCGCGTGTTCAATGATCCAAAATACGATATACGGGACAATGCGGGTTTACTACGATCTAAGGCCACCGGTCAGGTGGTAGGTATGGCCTACGACCAAAAAGGTCCCACAAATATTTGGTTTACTGAAGAGTTCGATATGCTTCAGGCAAGCATCGACCAGGCCTTCCCCACGTCTGAGAATACGATCGTCGACTTTTCGAAGGGTAAAGAGCGTCTGTTGATACACTCCTATTCTGATCGCTCTCCGGTGTCTTATCGCGTCGTAGATATCGCTTCTAAAAACATTATCTTTGAGGCGCATTCGCGGGAGTGGATCGACTCGGCCGAGCTCCATACGCAATTCAGTCTTAACCTCAAGATGCGTGATGGTCTCGTGCTGCAGGGCTATCTCACGTTGCCCGGGGCACCCGATGCAGGTCCTTATCCGATGGTAGCCTTAGTGCATGGGGGCCCTTGGTCTCGTGACACCTGGGGATATGACCCAATAGTGCAGCTTCTGGCGAGTCGTGGCTATGCTGTGCTCCAGCTGAACTTTCGAGGCTCCAGTGGCTATGGGAAAACGATCTCTCAGAAGTATAGTGGTGACTTCAGGGACATGGTCCTAGATGTAACCGATGCCACGCGGCAGATTTGTGAGCGGGGCTGGGCAGACCCATAGCGTTTGGCGATCATGGGTGCGAGTTTTGGAGGCTATGCCGCTCTGGCTGCTCAGGTGTTTGATCCCGGTCTCTTTCAGTGTTCGATTTCTTATGCTGGCGTCTTTGACGTCGCCGAACAAATCGAGAATTGGGGTGATGGCTTTTGGCGCAAGCGTCAAGGCACCTACGCATATGACTACTGGGTAAAACGCCTTGGAGACCCGGAGAAAGATGCGGCTCTGATCGAAGAACTCTGCCCGATCAGTAATGCAAGTTCGATACAAGTGCCCGTGTTCCTTGCTCACGGTAGATTGGATCGTGTCGTCGATATCGAACAGACTAAAGATATGGCTCGAGCGCTGACACAAGCCGGCAATAAACCCAGGACATTATACCTCTCAGCTGAGCAACACGGCGTTAGCAGCATGAAGAATAGGAAGAAATACTACGACGCTGTATTGGATTTCTTAGCTGAGCATTTGGCTGAGTAGTGTTTTTCTAGACTATTCTAGAACGCTTTCTCACTCCTTGGTCATATTACTCTCCGAGTCACGAAGAGGTGACCCTTGAGCTTTATTTCGCGCGCGGAGGCGAAGGGCCTGAAGACGGATAAAGCCGCTGGCATCGTCTGGATTGTAGTCGCTGTCGACACCTTCCATAGATGCTATGTTCTCATCGTAAAGAGACACGTCAGATGTGCGCCCAGCGCACATGATGTTACCCTTGTAGAGCTTCAGTTTAACGGTGCCGGTTACGTTCTCTTGGCTCTTGTCAATGAGGGCTTGGAGTGCTTCCCGCTCGGGCGCATACCAAAAGCCATTATAGATCAGTTCGGCATACTTCGGGATGAGGCCATCGCGGAGATGCATCAGATCACGGTCCATCGTCAAGGTCTCCATCTGTCTATGGGCGTTGATTAGGATCGTGCCCCCCGGAGTTTCGTAAATGCCTCTACTTTTCATGCCGACAAAGCGGTTTTCCACGAGATCGACTCGGCCGATACCGTGTTTGCCGCCGAGACGATTGAGCTCTTTGAGCACGCCGGCAGGGGTCAGTGCGACTCCGTTGACTGCGGTGCAGTCGCCATTGACAAAGCTGAGTTCGATATACTCGGGCTCGTCGGGAGCATCAACTGGATCGGTGCTGAGTTTATACATCGCCTTGTCGCGTTCGCCAGTGGCGTCATACATGGGATCTTCTAGAATACCGGCTTCGTAAGAGATATGAAGGAGGTTGCGATCCATTGAATATGGCTTCGATGCACTGGCTTCGACATCGACGCCGTTGGCCACGCACCAGTCGATCATTTCTTTACGTCCCGGGAACATCTCTCGGAAGACTGGCATGCGCCAGGGAGAGATGATTTCCAAATCGGGGCTCAATGCTGCGTAGGTCAGTTCAAAGCGGACTTGGTCATTACCCTTACCGGTCGCACCATGGGAAACGGCTTGGGCTCCCTCCTTTTCAGCGATCTCGATTTGGGCCTTTGCGATGAGGGGGCGGGCAATGGATGTCCCGAGGAAATACTGTCCCTCGTAGATAGCATTGGCGCGGACCATAGGGTAGATGAAATCACGGGCAAATTCTTCAACCAAGTCCACAGTGTAGTGGGCGACAGAGCCTGTGGCTTTCGACTTTTCGCCGAGCCCATCGAGCTCTTCTTCCTGACCCACGTCTGCAGAAAAGGTGATGATGTCTGCGTTGTAGTGGTCCTTCAACCACCGCACGAGTACGGAGGTGTCAAGGCCACCTGAGTAAGCGAGAACTATTTTCATGTATAAAAATTGTGTGTGTGGTTTAGGCCCGGGTTTCCTTCCAAGCATCGGAGAGCACTGACATGATTGCTTTCTGAACATGCAGTCGATTTTCGGCCTGGTCAAAGATGATAGAAGCTGGATGGTCTAGCACGTCTTGTGACACTTCCTCGCCGGAGTGCGCTGGGAGGCAATGCATGAAATACGCGTCTTTTTTCGCAGCCTCGAGTAAGCCCATATTGACCTGGTAGGGGAGCATTGCCGTTAGGCGAGATTCTGCCTGGCCTTCGTCACCCATGCTGACAAAGACATCGGTATAGAGCACGTCGGCATCCTTGGCCGCTTCGTAGGGATCGTTGGTGAAAGTGTATCCGCTGAGCCCATCGGCTGCGAGGGCTTCATCCAACTCCGGACCGGGTTTGAACGCTTCGGGACCGGACAGCGCGACCTCCATGCCAAGGACAAGTCCTGAGAGCACAAGAGAGTAGGCCATATTTGAGGCACAGTCTCCGAAGTAGGCAAGTTTGCGACCGACCAGTGCTGACGGCAAATCGTCAGGATTACTTGCCCAGCGTTCCGCGAGCGTGAAGTAGTCGGTAAAGGTCTGACAGGGATGGAGGAAGTCAGACAGTCCATTGATCACAGGGATCGTGGCATGCGCAGCAAACTCATCGAGGTAGCTGTGCTCGAAGCAACGAATGACGACCCCGTGTAGGTAGCGCGACAGGACTTTAGCTGTGTCAGCGACGGTTTCTCCGCGGCCGATCTGGGTCTGCTGAGCATTGAGGACCACGGGATGGCCGCCGAGCTCGCTCACGCCCACATCGAAGGAGACGCGCGTGCGCGTGCTATTCTTGAAGAATATCAAGCCCCAGCTCTGTCCTTGTAGGGTTGGAGGTGTGCTGCCATAGCGATGCTGTTTGAAGCTGGACGCCAAGCCAAAGATCTCTGCGATCTCAGCCTGACTGAAGTCTGTATCTCTGAGGAAGTGTTTACTCATTTGTGTAGAGGGGTTCAGGTAGAAACGGAGAGCTCTGCTTCGGAAAATACCGAGTCGAGGATGCCCAAACACTCGTTGAGTGCTTCTTTAGTGACGTTGAGAGGCGGTAGTAGCCGCAACGCTTGATGGCCCGCAGCCACGACGAGCATGCCTGCTTCCCGGCACCGAATGACCCACGGCATGGGATCTTCATTGAGGCCGAGAGCGAGCATGAGGCCACGTCCACGGACTTCTTTGATGAGACCAGAATGGTGTGTTGCGAGTTGCTCTAATTGAGCTGTAAACCACGCGCTGACTTCTTGGACGTGCTGAATGATATGCTCCTCTTCTAGCACATCAAGCGTAGCCAAAGCGGCCTCGGCGGCTAAGGGTGAGCCGCCGAAAGTCGTGCCGTGCGTACCTGGTGTGAAAAGGTGAGCATGGGCGTCGCTTACCCAGATTGCGCCGATAGGGAAACCGCCCCCAAGGCCCTTGGCCATGCCGATAGCATCCGGCTGAATCCCCGCCGCTTGATAGGCAAAAAATTGACCGGTCCGGCCGATGCCACATTGCACCTCGTCGATAAGCAACAAGACCTTACGATCGTCGCAGAGCTTCCGGAGATCTTTGAGGAATTGCAGCGAGCAAGGGCGGATGCCGCCTTCGCCTTGGATGGTTTCAATGAATACTGCGGCCGTTTGATCGTCGATTGCAGCGGCAAAGCTATCGATGTTATTGAATTCGGCTGTGACGAAGCCGGGCACCAATGGATGAAAGCCATTTTGGACCTTTTCTTGAGGGGTCGCACTCATTCCGCCGAAAGTACGGCCATGGAATGCAGTATCGGCGACGACGATTTTGTAGATGTCGCCATCTTTGCCGCCGGCTTTCTGTTTACCGAACAAACGTCCGAGTTTGATGAGGCCTTCGTTGGCCTCCGCACCGCTATTGCAGAAAAAGGCTTTTCCGGGTCCAGCTTGCTCCGCGAGGCGTTTGGCCAGAGCTGCTTGGTTGGGATTGCCGTAGAGGTTTGAGCAGTGAACGAGTTGTGCCGCCTGTTCAGAAACGCGACGGACCCATTTTGGATGGGAGTGTCCGAGCGAGGTCACCGCGATACCGGAGGTCATATCGAGGTAACGTCGGCCGGTCTCGTCCCATAGGTAGGATCCTTGCCCCTTCACTGCGATAAGCGCAGGCGGCAACGGATAATTCCCGAGAGAATAGGCCGTATATGTTTCTGTGGTATTCATGACGAAAACGAGAGGGAGGCTCAGGCTTGAACGAGTTCTGTGCCAATGCCGGTGTGAGTAAATATTTCTAGAAGTATGGAATGGGGCATCCGGCCGTCGACCAGGTGCACGCGGTGGACGCCGGCTTCGAGTGCATCGACTGCACTGTCTACCTTAGGCACCATGCCTTTCGATATGACACCGTCTGCTTTTAGCTGAGGGACTTCATTGATTTTGAGCGAAGATATGAGCGTTGCAGGTTCCTCGGGGTTTCGAAGCAATCCGGGAACATCGCTCATATAGACCAGACGCCGGGCATGAAGTGCTTTGGCCACATGTGCTGCGGCGATGTCGGCATTGATGTTATGTGGTTGGCCGGAGGCATCGATTGCAACTGGGGAGATGACGGGGGTATACCCATTGTCGAGGGCGTATAAGATGGGTTGAGTCAGCACGTGGGTGACTTCACCGACATAACCGATATCCACTGCCTTGCCGTCTGCATCTTCGGTAAGCCGCTTGCACTGCAGCACCCGATTTCCGTGGATTGCGATCGGTTTGCCCTTGGCAGCTTGAATCAGGTTACAAATATCGAGATTGACTGAGTGGTTTAGAGTATTCTCAACGATGGATACAGCCTCAGCGGAAGTCCTACGTAGGCCATTTACGAATTCTGCTTCGATCCCGGCGGCGTCCATGGCCCGAGTGATGGCTTTTCCTCCACCATGGACCACGACAACCCGGATACCGACGGAGGCCAAGAAGGCGACGTCGGTGGCGACGCGACCACGCATCTCTGGGTCGGGGTCATCCATGAAAGAACCTCCGTATTTGATGACAAAAATCGAGTCCCTGAACCGTTGGATGTAGGGGAGTGCCTCAATGAGAACGGAGGCTTTGGTGGTAGGGGTGATCATTTCCATGGCTTATTCGGACCGGTTAAAATTAACGTAGGCCTCCGTAAGGTCTGTCGCTAACAACTTCGCCTCTGCAGCACCCAGGTGGAGATCGAGTGTCACGGTAAACTCCTTTTGCTGAACGGTTTCTTTCCAATGGGTAGCATGGGCATCTTGAGGTTCACCTTTCAGCAGAGCAGGAAAGCTATCGTAGAAGAGGTCGATATTATCGGAGTCGAGCCCGATTTGTGCGTAGCCGGCTGCGTCGATGAGTCTGCCCCAGTTGGGGTCTTCGCCATACCAAGAGCTCTTGACTAGCAGAGAATTACCGATGCACCGTGCTACTTTGTCTGCTGCTGCTTTATCAGGCGCTCCTTTGACTTTGATGGTGATTACTTTGGAGATTTTTTCACCGTCAGAAACGATCATATGGGCCAGTTTGAAGCAAATGGCATTGAGCGCTGAGCTGAAGGCTTGGTAGGTCGAATTGCTGGGGTCGTCGGGAATTTCTGTGCCAGATGAGCCATTGGCGAAAATCATGACCGTGTCGTTTGTACTCATATCGCCGTCGACGGTGATACAGTTGAAAGACTGATCGACTGCTGCTTTAAGGAGTCTTTGGAGCAGTTCCGGCTGAATGGTTACATCGGTTGCCAGGTAAGCCAGCATAGTGGCCATATTGGGCTCGATCATCCCGGCGCCTTTTGCCATAGCGCCAATGGTGAAGCCGGGACCTGTGACGGTGGCTACCTTCCGGCATGTATCCGAGGTGAGAATGGCATCCGCGGCTGACAAACCAGCCTCCCGATCGCTCGATAAGGAATGAGTCAGTGATTCTAGCCGCGTGATCATATTATGAACAGGAAGTTGCCGGCCGATCCGTCCGGTCGAGGCGACATGAATACATTCCGCGGGAACATTGAGTTTCTGGGATGTGCGGTGGGAGAGCTTCCACGCATTATCGCGTCCTGTGGCACCTGTCGCCGCATTAGCATTGCCGCTATTGATCAGGCAACCCTGCGCAGACGCCGTGCTTTCCAAATACTCTATGGAAAGTAAGACGGGGGCAGCTTTGACATCGTTCTTCGTGAAAACTGCGGCCGTGGTCGCTGATGATTCAGAGAAGATAAGTGCCATGTCCAACCGCTGATGGTCACCTGTCTGCCGGATGTCAGCCGCTGTGCTCGCGGCCAGGAATCCTGGGACATCAGTGATGCCAGAGGGATTTTCGGAAAAACTGAAGAGCGATTCGCTCATAAGAGATGGTAGAAAAAATCAGGAGAAAACGGAAAATCAGAAACAAAAAACCCTCCGAGCCTAGGGCCCTGGAGGGTTTGCAAAGCAAAGCGTATCCAGTCGACCTAGCGCTTGGAGAATTGGAAGCGTTTACGTGCACCGGGCTGACCGGCCTTCTTACGTTCACGCATCCGTGGGTCACGTCGGAGTAATCCGGCCTGTTTCAAAGATGAGCGTAATTCGGGATCGCGAGTTTGTAGCGCACGAGCAAGACCGAGAGCGACGGCTTCAGATTGTCCTGAGAGTCCACCGCCCTGCACAAGCACAGTCATGTCGATCTGGTCGCGGAGTTCAGCAATTACCGAGGGGCGCACGGAAGTAGCTTGGAGCAATTCGGTTGGAAAGTATGTTTCGAACTCACGGCCGTTGACGGTGACTTTTCCAGTGCCCTCTTGAATGCGGACGCGTGCGCTCGCTGTTTTGCGACGCCCGGTTCCGATAAAGACTTTTGCAGCTAATTCAGACATAATATTCTAGAGAGTGAGAGGCTCGGGTTGTTGGGCTTCGTGTGTATGTTCTGCACCACCGAATACACGAAGTCGCTTCATCATTTGGCTAGAAAGCTTATTCTTTGGGAGCATGCCTTTGACCGCGTTCTCAATGATAAACTCGGGGCGTTTCTCGCGAAAATCTGCTACAGTGCGATATTTCTCATTACCGACATAACCTGAGTAGAACATGTATTCTTTCTGTTCTTCTTTGCGACCGGTGAGGGCAACTTTGGATGCATTGATTACTACGACTCCATCTCCAGTATCTGTGTGAGGAGTGTAGGTCGGCAAGTGACGCCCGCGGAGAATATTGGCTATCTTAACTGCCAGTCTTCCAAGAGTCTGTCCGTCCGCATCGACGAGGTGCCATTTCACCTCTTTCTCTCCGGGCTTGAGTAAAGTTGTTTTCATGTTGAGGAAAAAGGTGGGAAAGTGGGCAGTGCTTGAGGGCTTGTCAACGTGAATTTCAAGTGAGAGCAAGAATGCAAGAATGGGGTGCAATTGAAGGAACGGGGAGATTTCCCCAACTGCCTTTGCTGTGGTTGAGCCGCTCTGTCGGCTCGCGGGTTGCGTATCGATTGGAACGACCGCCCAAGCAACAGGCCACCGGCGGC